>NZ_JBHXQY010000050.1:0-48546 GCF_042716955.1 Nocardiopsis sp. NPDC058631
CGCACGGCCCCCGCCCCGTCTGGAGCACAGAAAGAAGAGCATGTTCGCCACACTCACCGGGTTGGGCCTGGCCTCGGCAGCGGGTCTCAACGCCTACATCCCCCTCCTCGCGGTCGGCCTGCTCGCCCGCTTCACCGACCTCGTCCCGCTCGGCGACGCCTGGCTGTGGATCGAGCACCCCGTCACCCTCGTGACCCTCGCGGTGCTGCTGGTCGTCGAGTTCGCCGCCGACAAGTTCCCCGCCGTCGACAGCGTCAACGACGTCATCCAGACCGTGGTGCGGCCCACCTCCGGGGGCATCGTCTTCGGTGCGGGCGCCTCGACCGTCGAGCTGTCCGAGATCACCGGTGCCGCGTCCGGGGCCGTGGCGGGGGACGGGACAGGGATCTCCTGGGTACCGGTGATCGCGGGCGTGGTGGTCGCCCTGCTCTTCCACGTCGCCAAGGCCATGACGCGAGTGGTGACCAACGGTGTGTCGCTCGGCTGCTCGGCGCCGCTCGTCTCCCTGGCCGAGGACTTCGTCAGCCTGGTCACCTCGCTGCTCGCGATCCTGGTGCCCCTGCTCATCCTCATCCTGTTCCCCGTGATGGTCGTCGGCGGTGTGCTGCTGGTCCGCCGGGTCCGCCGGGCCCGGGCCGAGCGGCACGCCGCACGGAACCAGGGCGCCCCCGACCAGGGTGTCCCCGACCACGGGCACCCGGGCTGAGGTGGCCGAAAACGCATTTTCGAACCGGGGCAAGGGGCCGTAAAGTGCTGCCAATGACTGAGACGACCTTTGACCGAACCGGTATCACCCACATCGTCTGGGACTGGAACGGCACCCTCCTGGACGACAACCACGCCAACCTCGCGGCGGTGAACGCCGTCTGTGCGCAGTTCGGCCGCGAGCCCGTGGAGATGGACTACTGGCGTTCCGTCTTCCGGCGGCCCCTCATCCCCTGCTACGAGGAACTCCTCGGACGCCCCTTCGCCGACGGCGAGTGGGAGCACGCGGAACGGCTCTACGACAGCAGCTACCTGGAGTACCTGCACACCTGTGAGCTGAGCACCGGCGTCCCCGACGTGCTGCACGACTGGGCCGGCGGCGGTGGCACCCAGTCCCTGCTCTCCATGGCCTCGCACGAACACCTCGTGCCCCTGATCACCGAGCGCGGGCTCACCTCCCACTTCACGCGGGTCGACGGCCGCCAGTTCGCCACCGAGCACGACTCCAAGGCCGAGCACCTGGTGAGGCACCTCGACGCCCAGGGCATCGACCCGTCCCGGGTCGTGCTGATCGGCGACATCGACGACGACGCGCGCGCCGCCCGCGAGGCCGGGGCCAGTTCCATCCTGGTCACCAGCGGTCTGATGGCCCGCGAACGCCTGGAGGCCACCGGGTCGCCCGTCTTCGACTCCCCGGTGGCCGCCGTCGCCGCCCTGCGCGCAGCCTGATCCCCCCACGGACACGGACATCCGGTCACCGGATCCCACGGGAGCGCCCCGGCTGTCAGGGGGCGGTCCCCACCCCGCCGGTCCCGGTCCGGCGCGGGGTGCGCACACGCGCAGCCGCGGTGCCGGTGACCTGCACGCACAGCACGCGCCCCGGTTCTCCCTATCGAGAGGCCGGGGCGTCGCGGTCGCCACGGGGTGTTGTTAGATGGGTCTCACAGCAACACACAGCCACACGATGGGGAAGGCGGGCCAATGACGGAGAGCAGTGTGCCCCGTGTGCTCTGGGAGCCCGACGAGACGAAGATCGAAGCCTCGAACATCGTCGCGTTCGCCCGGTGGGCCGCGGAGAACAAGGGGGTCCGGGCGTTCGGCGCGGAGGAGGGCACCCCGTCCGCGTCGTTCGACTACGACTCCCTCTGGCGCTGGTCGGTCACCGACGTCGACGGCTTCTGGGAAGCGGTCTGGGAGTACTACGGCGTCCGGTCCGCGACCCCCTACGGGCAGGTGCTGGCCGAACGCGCCATGCCCGGGGCGTCCTGGTTCCCGGGGGCGACCCTCAACTACGCCCGGCACGTCTTCGAGGGCCGCGACGACGCGCGCGTCGCCATCCGGCACGCCACCGAGCTGCGCGAGCTCGGAGAGTGGACCTGGGGCGAACTGCGGCGGCGCACCGCCGCCATCGCCGCCGGGCTGCGCGAACGGGGAGTGGGGCCCGGCGACCGCGTCGTCGCCTACCTGCCCAACCTCCCCGAGACGGTCGCCGCGTTCTACGCCGTCGCCTCGCTGGGCGCCGTGTGGTCCTCCTGCTCACCGGACTTCGGGGTGCGCAGCGTCATCGACCGCTTCGCGCAGATCGAGCCGAAGGTCCTCCTCGCCGTCGACGGCTACCGCTACGGGGGCAAGGACTTCGACCGCCGCCCCGTCGTCGGCGAACTGCGCGCCGCACTGCCCACCGTCGAGCACACGGTCCTCCTCGACCACCTCGCCCCCGGCGTCCCCCTGGAGGGCACCCTGTCCTGGGAGGAGCTGGAGGAGTCCGGCGCCGGGGCCGAACTGGAGTTCACCCCCGTCCCCTTCGACCACCCCCTGTGGGTGCTCTACTCCTCCGGGACCACGGGGCTGCCCAAGGCCATCGTCCACGGGCACGGCGGCATCCTCCTGGAGCAGCTCAAGAACCTCCACCTGCACCTGGACGCCCATGAGGACGACCGGGTCTTCTGGTTCACCACCACCGGCTGGATGATGTGGAACTTCCTGGTCAGCGTCCTGCTGACCCCGGCGTCCATCGTCCTGTACGACGGAAGCCCGGCGGCCCCCGACATGGGCGCGCTCTGGGACCTGGCCGCCGACGCCGGGGTGACCGTGTTCGGCACCAGCGCCGGCTTCCTGGCCTCCTCCATGAAGGAGGGCGTCCACCCCCGTGAGGGGCGCGACCTCTCCCGCCTCAAGGCCATCGGCTCCACCGGCTCCCCGCTCAGCCCCGAGGCGTTCGCCTGGACCTACGAGGAGTTCGGCGGCGACCTCTGGCTGTTCTCCACCTCGGGCGGCACCGACGTGTGCAGCTGCCTGGTCGGCGGGACGCCCACCCTGCCGGTCTACGAGGGCGAGATCCAGTCCCGCGCGCTCGGCATGGCCGTCGCCTCCTGGGACCCCGACGGCAAGGAGCTCACGGGTGAGGTCGGCGAGCTCGTGGTCACACAGCCGGCACCGTCCATGCCCGTCTTCTTCTGGGGCGACGAGGACGGAGAACGCCTCCGTGACAGCTACTTCTCCGTCTATCCGGGAATCTGGCGGCACGGCGACTGGATCGAGATCACCGACCGCGGCACCGCGATCATCTACGGCCGCTCCGACTCCACCATCAACCGCGGTGGCGTCCGCATGGGCACCAGCGAGATCTACCGGGCCGTCCTCTCCCTCGACGACGTCGTGGACGCTCTCGTCGTGGACGTGCCCCAGGAGGACGGTTCCTCCAGGATCGAGCTGTTCACCGTCCTGCGCGAGGGCGCCGACCTGGAGGGCGGCCTCCCCGGGGAGATCGCCCGGCGCATCCGCTCCGACTGCTCGCCCCGCCACGTGCCGGACCGCGTGCGCGCCATCGCCGCCGTGCCCCGGACCCTGTCCGGGAAGGTCCTGGAGGTCCCGGTCAAGCGCATCCTCATGGGTGAGGACCCCGAGAAGGTCGCGAGCCGCGACTCCCTGGCCAACCCTGAGGCGCTGGACTACTTCAGCGGCCTGAAGGGCTGACCCGGGCGCCGCGAGGACGGGGAGGGCCGGGGCGGAAGGGGCGGAGGCGGGGAGGATCCCGCCCACCCGCCGCCCCGGCCCCTTCCCCGTGCGGGCCCGGGGCCGGGTCCGGGCGGCGTCAGGACAGGAAGGCCTCCAGCGCGTCGGCCACCGCCTCCGGCTGCTCCTCGGGGAGGTAGTGGCCGCAGTCGGCGATCTCCACCACCCGGACGTCGGTGCCCTTGGAGGGCATCAGCTCCTTCAGGAACGCGTGGTTGCTCCCGTCGCCGCCCAGGGCGAGGAGGGGCACCTCCACTCTGCCGTAGGTCCGCTCGTCCGCGATGTCGGTGTTGAACGCCTGGTACCACCCGTTTCCCGCGCGGACGGCGTCCGCGCTGGAGTACGCGCGTGCGTACACCCGTCGGGAGTGTTCGCCGATCGAGGCGGGGTCCTCGGCCATGTAGTCGAAGAGCCAGTCGCCCAGCAGGGAGAACCGGCCCTCCAGCAACGCCTCCGGTAGGCCCCGGACCTGGTTGAAGGCGAACCACCACAGGTAGGGCCCGGCCGGGTTCCCGTGGCCCGGGTCGACGTGCTGGTCCGGTCCGGGCAGGAGGCCGAAGGCGGACCAGTTCTCGTCGGGGTGGGGGACGTCCAGGAGGCAGACCCGGCTGGTCGACTCCGGGAAGAGGGCGGCGTGGGCGTAGGCGACCATGGCGCCGATGTCGTGGCCCGCGACGCCGAAGCGGGTCAGTCCCAGGTGTTCGGCGAGCGCGTGGACGTCGTGCGCCATGGTCCTCTTGTCGTAGCCCCCGTCGGGTTTGGACGAGGAGCCCATGCCGCGCAGGTCCACGGCGATCACCCGGCGGCGGCGCGCCAGCGCGGGCATCACCTTGTGCCACTGCCACCAGGTCTGCGGCCAGCCGCCCAGCAGGAACAGGGGTTCGCCGTCCCCGCCGCCGCCGCAGACGTAGTGCAGTCGGACGCCGTTGACGTCGGCGTGGTGGCTGGAGAAGCCGCCGTCGAGCGAGTGTGCGAGAGCGGTGTCGCTCAGGGGGTCGACCGTGGTCATGTGTGGGGGTCCTCTGTCCGGGGATGGTGATCGTCCGTTTGTACGGAAGAGTCGTACAGTCGAATAGTACGGGATAATCGTACGGTTGGGCCGCGGTTGTCGGGAATCCTGCGCCGGGATCCGTACGGGAACCCCGTACAGTGGTGGCATGGCAGGACTCCACCACCCCGACGCCGCCGAGATCGCCCTCGTCGACGTGCTCGCAGCCCTGGGCCACCCCGTCCGGATGGAGGTCGCCCGCACGCTGGCCGACGGCGAGGAGCGGTTCTGCGGCGAGGTCGTCCCCGACATCCCGAAGTCGAGCATGACCCACCACTGGCGGGTGCTCCGGGAGAGCGGGGTCATCCGCCAGCGCCCCGACGGGCGCAAGCTCTACCTCGCGCTGCGCCGCGCGGACATCGACGCGCGCTTCCCCGGTCTGCTCGACATCCTCCTCGCCGCGTCCCCCTCCCCGGCACCGCGCTGACCGGACACGGGCCCCGGGTGGCCGTCTGTGGCCACGCGGTGGCGCCCCGGCGCATTGTTGCCCGGGACGCAACGGGCATAGCCTGACGGATGTGGCACAGAACCAGTCTGACGACACCTCCACGGCCCCCGTAGGCACGCCGTCCCCCAAGGGGCGGATCGACGGCATCGACGCGGCCCGCGCCCTCGCCGTCTTCGGGATGTTCGTCGTCCACCTCGGGGTGGAATCGATGGGTTTCCTCTCACCCGAGAACTACGCGTGGGACCTGCACGGCATCGTCCGGGGCAACTCCTCCGCGCTCTTCGCCCTCCTGGCCGGGGTCTCCCTGGCGATGATGACCGGCCGCACCGCGCCCGCCGGCGGGGAACCGCTGCTCCGGGCGGTGACGCGCATCCTCACCCGGGCCGTGCTCATCGGGCTCCTCGGCGCGGTGCTCGACATCATGGCGGTGCCGATCGCGATCATCCTCACCTACTACGCCGGGTTCTTCCTCCTGGCGCTGCCGGTGGTGAAGCTGCGTTCGGGGGCCCTGTGGGCCGTGGCGGGCGGGCTGGCCGTGGTCGGACCGTTCCTGTCGTTCGCGCTGCGCGAGGCCTTCTTCGCATCCGAGCTCAGGAGCGGGGCGGTACCGACCCTCACGGAGTTCTTCCTGACCGGCTACTACCCGGCGGTCACCTTCATGGTCTACGTGTTCGCGGGCATGGCGCTCGGACGCCTCGACCTCACCTCCACCGCCGTCCGGCTGCGCCTGGCCGTCACCGGTGTGGCGCTGTCCGTGTTCGCCTACGGGGGGTCGTGGCTGCTGCTCGGACCCCTGGGCGGCCTGGACAGGCTCGTCGCGGTCAGCGGACCCGGGCTGACCGGGCTCTCGCCCGGGGCCGCCGCCGACCCGGCGGTGGCCGAACAGGTGCGGTACGCGGTCACCGACCACGCGGAGTCGATCTCCGGTCAGGTCCCCACCGACTCCTGGTGGTGGCTGGCGGTCAACACACCGCACACAGGCACCACCTTCGAGATGGCCGAGGCCGTCGGCCAGGGGCTCATCATCCTCGTGGCCTGCATGTTCCTGTGCGACCGGTTCCGGATCGCCATGTACCCGCTGACCTCGGTCGGACGGATGCCGCTGACCGTCTACAGCGGGCACATCCTGGTCCTGGCGGTGGTCATCGGGGTCCTGGGCTCCGCATGGGCCACCCCGTGGCTGCTGGAGTGGTTCGTCCTCGGGGCCCTCGTGTTCGCGACCCTGTGGAGGCTCCTCGTCGGCAGGGGCCCGGCCGAACTCCTCCTCGGCGAGGCGGCCGACGGTGTCGTCTCCCTCGTCGACGAGCGCAGGTCGGCCGCCGGAGGCCGCCCCGGCCGGTGAGGCCGGCGCACGCGCGGCGGGCCCCTCCTACCGGAGGCCGTCCCGGCGGGTGATGTGGGCGGACGTGCGGTCGCGGTGGGCGAGGGAGTCGCTGCTGGTGCGCGAGTTCTGCCGGATGAGCCGCCTGGCGTCGTCCGCCGCGGACCGCGCCACCGAGGGGCTCGCCACGGGCCGCTGCGACACCTCGGCGTCCTCGGGGAGGCCGATGTCCATCGGCAGCCCCGCGCGGCTGATGACCCGCAGCTGCGCGCCCTCCTGCGACTGCGAGGGGCGGATGTCCCCGTCGGGGGTGCGCCACGCCCTCATGCGCTCGCTCAGCCAGCCGGTGCCCTGGCGGTCGGGGCCCTGGGGCCACGCCGACCCGTCGGGGCGGTGGGCCAGGGCGTGCAGCACGTCGGCGATGGTCCACCCGGCGGAGAAGAAGCGCGCGGTCTCTTCCCGCAGGAAGCGGAAGTCCACCCGGCGCAGGGACGGGTCCTCCCGGCGCAGGGTCTCGCAGGCGTCGTGCACGTCCCGGGGCGTGTGCCGGGGGCGGTGCATTGGGTCGGCCTCGGGTTTGCGCAGCAGCGCGTCGTCGACCGTCACGATCACCTCGCCCCGGCGGTTGTCCCAGATGCTCACGTCGTCGCGGGCCCACCTCTGGGACTCGACGAGGGCCGACGCCATCCTGCGCAGGTCGACGCGGTCGTCGTCAGTGCTGATCCGGAACTCCGCCATGGGACAAGCGTACGCCGACCCCCGCGGTCCGCGGTCAGGGCCCGCCACCGGTCGAGAGCGGCCGGGTCATCACCAGCTGGATGCCGTCGGGCCCGGTGAAGAGGCGGTGCCCCGTGAACGAGAAACCGGCGGCGCCGTACACCCGCGCCGCCCGGTGGTTGGCCTCGTCGACGCACAGCACCAGCTCGGAGGCGCCGGGGGAGACCTCGGCGGCGAGCCCGTCCAGGAGCGGGGCCGAGCACGAGGCCCGCCCCACCCCCCTGCCCTGCCAGTCCGGGGCGACGTAGAAGGCGCGCAGGAGCACGGCGTGCGCCGGGTCCGGCACCAGGTCCCGGGTGTGCACCGCCCGGTCCAGGACGCCGAACCCCGCGCAGGCGGCCCGTGCCGCGCCCGCGTCCGCCACCGGGCGCCGGTCCGCCACGATCGCGAAGGGGGTGCGTGCCGGGTCGGCGTCGGCGAGGGGGAGGGTGGCCACGGGCGCGCGGACGTACCCGCGCTGCCCGGGCAGCGGGCGGTGACCCAGCACGGCCTGTCTGAGCAGGACGGACTCCGCGGTGTCCCGGTCCAGGCGCACCAGGCGCAGATCCGGGGGGCCGTCCCCCCGGCCGCCGTGCGCGCCCGACGGGTCGGCGGTGCCCGTGCCCGTGCGGGGGCCGGTCCGCCCCGGCGTGTTCGCTGGTGCCACCGCTCGCTCCTGTCGACTCTGCCGGGCCCGTCGCCGGAGCCCGGCGGGGACCCGGTCCGGGCAAGTCTCGCATTCCGCCCCGAGGGCCCGGCGGAGCACCCCGGTCTGGACCGCGCGTGTCCCCCTGTCGCGGGAGGGCCCGGTCCGAGCCTCCGTTTCCAGGGATTTTTCCGGCCCGGTTGGAGGAAAGCACCATGGCGCCCCCCGTCCCAGGTTGGAGGCTTCTCCAACCTTCGGCGGCGCGGTCCGGGCGGGTACTGACGGCCGCTCCGCCCGGGGTTAGGGTGACTGCCTGACGGCCCGGCACCGGGGACGACCCCCTGCCGGCGCCTGGGGACCGGTCCTCGCGCACCGTTCCCCGCACCGTTTCCGCCGGCCACGGCGGACGGACCGGCCAGCAACCCGAACGAGCTGTAGGTGCCCGTGCCCCACACCGCATTCGCGCCCGAGGCGACGACCAACCGCGCACTCCGGACGTTCCTGCACGGACTCCCCGGCGTGGACGAGGTCGGCGCGCGCGCCCGCGCCCAGGACCTGGCGACCCGGTCCGTCAAGACCACCGCCAAGGCCCGCGCCATCGACCTGGCCATCAGCATGGTCGACCTGACCACCCTGGAGGGCGCCGACACCGTCGGCAAGGTGAGGGCGCTGTGCGCCAAGGCCGCCAACCCCGACCCCGCCGACCGCACCGTGCCCCGCGTGGGCGCCGTGTGCGTCTACCCGGACATGGTCGCCACCGCCGTCGAGGCGCTGCGCGGCACCGGGATCGGGGTGGCGTCGGTGGCCACCGCCTTCCCGTCCGGCCGGGCGCCCATGGAGGTCAAGCTCGCCGACACCCGCCGCGCGGTCGCCGACGGCGCGAGCGAGATCGACATGGTCATCGACCGCGGCGCGTTCCTGTCCGGCGACTACCTCAAGGTCTTCGAGGAGATCACCGCCGTCAAGGAGGCCTGCGGGGCCGCGCACCTCAAGGTCATCCTGGAGACCGGGGAACTCGTCACCTACGACAACGTCCGACGCGCCTCCCACCTGGCGATCCGGGCCGGAGGGGACTTCATCAAGACCTCCACCGGCAAGGTGTCCCCGGCCGCGACACCGCCGGTCACCCTGGTCATGCTGGAGGCCGTCCGCGACCACCACGCGGCCACCGGACGGCACGTCGGCGTCAAACCCGCCGGGGGCATCCGCACCACCAAGGACGCCATCCGCAACCTGGTGATGGTCAACGAGGTCGCCGGCCCCGACTGGCTCACCCCCGACCTGTTCCGGATCGGCGCCTCCAGCCTCCTCAACGACCTGCTCATGCAGCGCACCAGGCTGACCACGGGCACCTACCCGGGCCCCGACTACTACACGCTGGACTAGAGCCGTGATCTTCGAGTACGCGCCCGCACCGGAGTCCCGCTCCGTCGTCGCCCTGCGCGAGACCTACGACCTGTTCGTCGACGGCGGGTTCGCCCCGGCCGAGGGAGGGGAGTACCTCACCACCCTCAACCCCGCCGACGAGACCGAGCTCGCCCGGGTCGCCGTCGCCGGGCCCGCCGACGTCGACCGCGCCGTCGCCGCCGCCCGCCGTGCCCAGGAGACCGTGTGGGGCCGGATGACCGGTGCCGAGCGCGGCAAGTACCTGTTCCGCATCGCCCGCATCATCCAGGAGCGCTCGCGCGAACTGGCCGTGCTGGAGTCGCTGGACAACGGCAAGCCCATCAAGGAGACCCGCGACGTCGACCTGCCGCTGGTCGCCGCGCACTTCTTCTACTACGCCGGGTGGGCCGACAAGCTCGCGCACGCCGGGCTCGGCCCGGACCCGAAACCGCTCGGGGTCGCCGCCCAGGTCATCCCGTGGAACTTCCCGCTGCTCATGCTCGCGTGGAAGATCGCCCCCGCCCTGGCCACCGGCAACACCGTGGTCCTCAAGCCCGCGGAGACCACCCCGCTGACCGCCCTGTTCTTCGCGCAGATCTGCCAGGAGGCCGACCTGCCCCCGGGCGTGGTCAACATCCTGACCGGCGCGGGCGAGACCGGGCGCACCCTCGTCGAGCACCCGGGCACGGACAAGGTGGCCTTCACCGGCTCCACCGGGGTCGGCCGCCAGATCGCCCGCTCCGTCGCCGGCACGGGCAAGCGCCTCACCCTCGAACTGGGCGGCAAGGGCGCCAACATCGTCTACGACGACGCCGCGATCGACCAGGCCGTCGAGGGCGTCGTCTCGGGCATCTTCTTCAACCAGGGCCACGTGTGCTGCGCCGGGTCCCGGCTGCTGGTCCAGGAGTCGATCGCCGAGGAGTTCCTCCCGCTGCTCAAAGCGCGGATCTCCCGGCTGCGCCTGGGCGACCCCCTGGACAAGAACACCGACATCGGGGCGATCAACTCCGCCGCCCAGCTGGAGCGCATCCGCGAGCTCACCGACACCGGCGAGGCCGAGGGCGTCGAGCGCTGGTCGCCCGCCTGCGACCTGCCGCAGACCGGCTACTGGTTCGCGCCCACGGTCCTGACCGGCGTCAGCCAGGCCCACAGGGTGGCCCGGGAGGAGATCTTCGGGCCGGTCCTGTCCGTCCTGACCTTCCGCACGCCCGAGGAGGCGGTCGAGAAGGCCAACAACACCCCCTACGGCCTCTCCGCGGGGGTGTGGACCGAGAAGGGTTCGCGCATGCTGTGGACCGCCGAGCGCCTGCGCGCGGGCGTGATCTGGTCCAACACGTTCAACAAGTTCGACCCGACCAGCCCCTTCGGCGGCTACAAGGAGTCGGGATACGGCCGCGAGGGCGGACGGCACGGATTGGAGGCCTACCTTGGCTGAGCGGCGAAGCACCGGGAAGGCCGGCAGGGGCGCGGCGGGGGACAGGGGTAGGGCCGGCGAAGCGAAGTCCGCCGCACCCCCGGTCCCCGCGCGCCTGGCGGTCCGCAAGACCTACAAGCTCTACGTGGGCGGGGCCTTCCCCCGCTCGGAGTCGGGCAGGAGCTACCCCGTGACCTCCGCGAACGGCGAACACCTGGCCAACGCCTCCCTCGCCTCGCGCAAGGACGCGCGCGACGCCGTCACCGCCGCCCGCAAGGCCTTCGGCGGCTGGTCCTCGCGCACCGCCTACAACCGGGGCCAGGTCCTGTACCGGGTCGCCGAGGTCCTGGAGGGCCGCCGGGAGCAGTTCGCGGCCCAGGCCGTGGCGGCCCAGGGCCTGTCCCGCCAGGAGGCGGACCGCGTGGTCTCCGCCGCCGTCGACCGGTGGGTGTACTACGCGGGCTGGACCGACAAGGTGGCCCAGGTGCTCGGCGGCGCCAACCCGGTGTCGGGGCCCTTCTACAACCACTCGGCGCCCGAGCCGACCGGTGTGGTGGCGGTGTTCGCACCCCAGGACGCGCCGCTGCTGGGGCTGACCTCCGTGGTCGCGCCGGTCATCGCCACGGGCAACACCGCGGTGGTGCTCACCTCCGAGGCCGCGCCCCTGGCGGCGGTCGACCTGGCCGAGGTGCTCGCCACCTCCGACCTGCCCGGCGGCGTCGTCAACCTGCTGACCGGCCGGGTGGGCGAGATCGGCCCGCACCTGGCCTCCCACGCCGACGTCAACGCCCTGGACCTGGCCGGGACCGGGGAGCTCGCGGTCGAGTTCGAGCGGGCCGCGGCGACCACCCTCACCCGGGTGCTGCGCCCCGGGCCCACCGCCGGAGCAGGAGAGGACGCCTGGCTCGACCCCGACCCGGGAACCTCGCGCATGACACCCTTCCTGGAGACCAAGACGGTGTGGCACCCCGTCGGGGTGTAGGAACCCGAGGACCGGCGGCCCCGCAGCGGGGCCGCCGGCCCGCGCCGTGCCCGACGACGGACGGGCCCTCCCGCGCAGAACCGCCCCGCCCCGCGCCGACGGCGCGGCACGAACGAACGGAGAACACCCAGTGACTCGCACACCCCGGGCCGCGGCCGAGGACGCCGCAGCGGAACTGCGCTCGCGCACCGGCGTCGACGCCTACGACGTCGCCCTGGTCATGGGATCGGGGTGGGCGCCCGCCGCCGACCTCCTCGGGGACTCCCGGCACGAGCTGGCCGCCTCCGACCTTCCCGGTTTCCTGCCCCCGGGGGTGGAGGGGCACAGCGGCACGATCCGCAGCATCGGCGACGGCGACCGCAACGTGCTCGCCTTCCTGGGCCGCACCCACCTGTACGAGGGCCACGGCACCGCGGCGGTGGTGCACGGCGTGCGCACGGCCGTGGCCGCAGGGGCCCGGACGATCGTCCTGACCAACGCCGCGGGCGGCATCAACCCCGCCTACGCGGTGGGTTCCCCGGTGCTGATCGCCGACCACCTCAACATGACCGCGAAGTCGCCGCTCACCGGCGCGACCTTCGTGGACCTCACCGAGACCTACACCCCGGCCCTGCGGGAACTGGCCCGGGAGGTCGCCCCGGACCTGCCCGAGGGCGTGTACGCGGCCATGCCCGGCCCGCACTTCGAGACCCCCGCCGAGATCCGCATGCTCCGCGCCATGGGCGCCGACCTGGTCGGCATGTCCACCGTCCTGGAGGCCATCGCCGCACGCGAGGCGGGCGCCCGGGTCCTGGGCCTGTCGCTCGTCACCAACATCGCGGCCGGGCTGGAGGGCGCCAACCTCGACCACGAGGACGTGCTCGCCACCGGCAGGGACGCCGCGGGGACCGTCGGCCGCCTGCTCGCCGACATCGTCGCCAAGCTCTGAGGGAACGGGACCGATGACCGCCGACACCGCAGCCCTCGCCCGTAAGTGGCTCGCCCAGGACCCCGACCCCGCCACCCGCGAGGAGCTGGAGGGGCTGCTGGAGCGCGCCGACAGGGGTGAGGCCGCCGCCCTGGCCGATCTCGCCGACCGCTTCGGCTCGCGCCTGGAGTTCGGCACCGCGGGGCTGCGCGGCGCCCTGGGCGCCGGTCCCAACCGGATGAACCGGGTGGTGGTGATGCGGGCGGCGGCCGGGATCGCCGCCTGGCTGCGCGGCCGTGGCGGAGGCGGTGCGCACGTGGTCGTCGGCTACGACGCCCGGCACCGGTCGGCGGACTTCGCCCGCGACAGCGCCGCCGTGCTCACCGGCGCCGGACACCGGGTGTCCCTGATGCCCGCCCCCCTGCCCACCCCCGTGCTGGCGTTCGCCGTCCGCGACCTCGGCGCGGACGCCGGGATCATGGTGACCGCCAGCCACAACCCGCCGCAGGACAACGGATACAAGGTGTACGTCGGCGGCACGGGTGAGGACGCGGGCGCCCAGATCGTCTCACCGGTGGACGCCGAGATCTCCGCCGCCATCGACGCCGTGGGCCCGGTCGGTGCCCTTCCCCTGGGCGGGGGGTGGGCGGTGCTGGGGGAGGAGGTCGTGGACCGCTACCTCACGGCGGTCACCGCGCTCGTCCCCCGGCGCGGTCGCGGGCTGGCCACCACCTACACGGCCATGCACGGGGTGGGCGGCAGGGTGCTCGTGGCCGCGATGGAGCGGGCCGGGTTCGCGCGCCCCTCCGTGGTCGCCGCCCAGTTCGACCCGGACCCCGACTTCCCGACCGTGGAGTTCCCCAACCCCGAGGAACCCGGCGCGATGGACCTGGCCACGGCGGCCGGTGCCGCCGACGGTGCGGACCTGGTGATCGCCAACGACCCCGACGCGGACCGGCTGGCGCTCGCCGTCCCCGGGCACGGCCTGCTCACCGGCAACGAGGTCGGCGGACTGCTCGCCGAGTACGTACTGGACCACACCACCGGGCCGGACCGCGTGGTGGCCACCTCGATCGTCTCCTCCAGCCTGCTGGGCAAGATCGCCGCGGACCGGGGCGTGCACTACGAGGAGACCCTCACCGGCTTCAAGTGGCTGGCCCGCGCAGGGGGGCCCGGACAGCGCCGGGTCTTCTCGTTCGAGGAGGCCCTCGGCTACTGCGTGGGCGGGGACGGGGGGCGCCCGGTCGCCGACAAGGACGGGGTGAGCGCGGCCCTGGTGGCCGCGGCGCTCGCGGACGACGCCAAGGCGCGGGGCAGGACCCTGGTCGACCTGCTCGACGACCAGGCCCGCAGGTACGGACTGCACCTGAGCGACCAGCTCTCGGTGCGGGTGGACGACCTGTCGGTGATCTCCGCGGCGATGCGGCGGTTGCGCGCCGAACCGCCCGCCGCGTTCGGCCCCCTCGGGGTGGCGGGGGTCGACGACTTCGCCGGCGGACACGCGGGACTGCCGCCGACGGACGCCCTGCGCTTCCGGTTGGAGGGCGGGGCGTGGGGACGTGTGACGTTGCGGCCCTCGGGAACCGAGCCCAAGCTGAAGGCGTACGCCGAGGTGGTGCTGGAGGTGGACGGCGACGTGGCGGCCATCCGCGCGCGCGGCTCGGAACTGCTCTCCGAGCTGATGGCCTCGGTCGCCGAGGTGGTCAGGGGATGAGCGGCCTCACTCGCTGTCGGAGGGTTCCACGACCGGCCGGTGTACGACCTCGTCGATGACGGTGAGCGTCTGGGTGGACGTCACACCGGGAAGCGACTGCAGACGGGTCAGGATGAGGTCGCGCAGCTGGTTGGTGTTGGCCACGCGGACGAGGAGGACGATGTCCGCCGAACCCACCACGTACCAGCAGTACTCGATCTCCGGGTACGAGGACAGGATCTCCCGGTTGGCCCGCCAGTCCGGCTGACTGCCCGAGATGAGGACGAGCGCGGTGACGCCGAGCCCCATCTTGGAGTGGTCGGTCACCACGGAGTACCCGCGGATGACGCCCTCGTCGGTGAGCCGCTTGATGCGGTTGTAGGCCGTGGCCCGGGAGACGTTGGCCAGTGCGGCGATCTCGGTGATACCGGTTCGCGCGTCCTTGGCGAGGGCGCTCAGGATCGTCTGGTCGGTCGTGTCCGGCCGCCGGCCGTTCCTACGCTGGTCGCCCATGGCCATGTGGGTCTCCTCGTGTGCTCTTGTTCTCAGGATGGAGCCCCTGCCGTCATTGTCGACCGGGGCTAACGAATTACCAGGTAAACGCTGTTTCCGTCCATCGGAGTCTCAGTCGGCGAGACGGGGTACCGGATGGGTGCACGACCGGTCACCTGGAGGTGGCGTACCGGGAGCGGGGAGCGTGTGGGGGAACCGTCTCGGGAGATCCGGCGGGCGGGGGTGGGTGTCGGGGGAATCCGACTGTACCCATGGTTGACGCGGTCGGTGGGTGAAGGGTTTCCCTGACTGGCGGGTAACCGCACCGAAGCGTCCGGGGCGTGGGGGCTTCTCGGCCGGTGGCCGATTTCGGCCTCGTGTGTCGTGTCGTGGGGGCGGATCCCTGGCTCGGTGGTCGGGTGGCTCCGAACGTACGCGCTCGGCGTCGAACACGCACCCCCGGTGGCCAACCGCGATTGTTCCGTGATGATAGGCCCTGCCACCGACGGAACCGAGTGATTTTCAGGCGATGCTCTGGGGTTCGTGAAGTTTGGTGGCGATAAGCGGTGTAGAGGTCACTGTGTCGTTTTCGCAGTTGAACCGCGTGGCATGTTGGACAGTTGGGAACGAAAATGCAGTCTTCGTGCTTGTTTGTAGCAACTGTTCGCTGATATCTGGCGCAAGTGTCGAATCATGCGGAGAATCAACAGACAGGACAGTCACCATCCGGTCCGGTGCGCGACCACGCGCGGCGGACCACGCTGGGAGCCGCTCGACATGCCCGACCGCAGCCCGCCACCGCTCCGCAGCCCGCTCGGCGGGAGGCGCGGGCCCACCGCCTCCGACGGAGGCGCTGTGCGCCCGGTTCCGCCCGCCCACGAGCCGACGGGGGGTGGAACCGTCTCCGTGGACCACCTGCCCGCGAACCTCACCCGTGCCCTGTACCGGGACATGCGCACCGCCCGGGACCTCGACGCCGAGGCGGTCGCCCTCCAGCGCCAGGGGGTGTTCCCCGCGTACGTGTCCGTGCGCGGCCAGGAGGCCGCCCAGGTCGCCAGTGCCGCGGCGCTCGACCCCGGACGCGACTTCGTCTTCCCGACCTACCGGGAGATGGCCTCCGCCCTGGCCTACGGCGTGGACATGGTCGGCTACATGGCCAGCCACCGCGCCCTGTGGCACGGGGGCCTCTACGACGTCATGGCCTCACGGTTCGGCGCCGTCAACGCCGTGGTCGGCGGTCCCGTCCCGCACGCCGTCGGATGGGCCGTGGGTGAGGGGCTGCGCGGCGGCGACGGCGTCGCCCTGTCCTACTTCGGCGACGGCGCCAGCTCCGAGGGCGACGTCCACGAGGCGATGAACTTCGCCGGGGTCTTCGGGGCGCCCGTCGTCTTCTTCTGCCAGAACAACCAGTGGGCGCTGTCGGTGCCCAACGAGCGCCAGGTCGCCGGCGGCTCCGTCGCCGCGCGCGCCCAGGGCTACGGCATGCCCGGACTCGTCGTCGACGGCAACGACGCGGGGGCCGTGTACGAGGCCACCGCCGACGCGGTCGCCCGCGCCCGCTCCGGCCAGGGGCCCACCCTCATCGAGGCGCTCACCTACCGGGTCGAGCCGCACTCGACCTCCGACGACCCCGGACGCTACCGCGACGACGCCGAGGCCGAGCGCTGGCGCGTGCACCGCGACCCCCTCGTGCTGCTGCGCGCGGCCCTGGTCGCGGCCGGGCACGCCGACGAGCCCGCTCTCGCCGAGGTCGACGCCGAAGCCGCCAGGCGCGCGGAGGAGATCCGCGACGGCGTCGCCGGGGCCCCGGAGCCCGACGGCTCCGACCTGTTCACCCACGTCTTCCGGGAGGGCACCGAGGAGCTGGCCCGGCAGCGCCGCACCTGGCAGGAAGAGGTCGAGCTGTGACCGAGCTGATCGAACGGGCCGGCACCGGCACCGACACCGCGCAGGACCCCGCGGTCGAGCTGTCCATGCAGCAGGCCGTCAACCGCGCCCTGCGCACCCTGCTCGCCGAGGACCCGGACGTCCTGGTCTTCGGCGAGGACGTCGGAGCCCTCGGCGGGGTCTTCCGCGTCACCGACGGGCTCCAGCGCGAGTTCGGCGACAAGCGTGTCTTCGACACGCCCCTGGCCGAGTCCGCGATCATGGGCATGGCGGTGGGCCTGGCCATGAACGGCTGGCGGCCCGTCCCCGAGCTCCAGTTCGACGGTTTCGCCTATCCGGCGATCGACCAGATCGTGAACCAGGTGGCGCGCATGAACTACCGGACCCGCGGTGCCGCCCCCATGCCGATCACGCTGCGCCTGCCCTCCTTCGGGGGCATCCAGGCACCCGAGCACCACGGCGAGAGCCTGGAGGCGCTCTTCGCGCACACCCCGGGGCTCAAGGTCGTGGCCCCCTCCGACCCGGCCGAGGCCTACACCCTGCTCCTGCAGGCGGTGCGCTCCGACGACCCCGTGGTCTTCATGGAGCCCAAGGCCCGCTACTGGGACCGCAGGCCCGTGCGGCTGCGCGAGCCCGGCGACCCCATCGGTACGAGCCGTGTGGTGCGCGCCGGCAGCCACGCCACCCTCGTCGCCTGGGGCGCCATGGTGCACAAGTGCCTCCAGGTGGCCGAACTGGCGGCCGAGGACGGGGTGGACCTGGAGGTCCTGGACCTGCGCTGGCTCAAGCCCGTCGACGCCGCGGGGCTGGCCGCCTCGGTCTCCCGTACCAGGCGGGCCGTGGTCGTGCACGAGGCCCCGCTCACCGCCGGTCTGGGCGCGGAGGTCGCCGCGCTGGTCACCGAGAACTGCTTCCGCGACCTGGCCGCCCCCGTCCAGCGCGTCACCGGGTTCGACGTGCCCTACCCGGCCGGGCCCCTGGAGGCGCAGTACCTGCCGACCATCGACCGCATCCTGCTCGCGGTCCAACGGACCCTGGAGTACTAGACACACCATGGCAGAAGAGAACATCACCTTCACCCTTCCCGACCTGGGCGAGGGACTCGTCGAGGCGACGGTCCTGGAGTGGCAGGTCGCCGTCGGCGACGTCATCGAGCGCAACGCCCCCCTGGTGGAGGTGGAGACCACCAAGTCCGCGGTCGTCATCCCCTCGCCCAAGGCGGGCCGGATCGTCGAACTGCACGCCGGGGAGGACCAGGTGGTCCCCGTGGGCGACCCCCTGGTGACCTTCGCGGTAGAGGCCGCCGAGGAGGCCCCCCGGGCCGGCATCGTCGGCCGGATCCCCGAGGAGGAGGCCCGGCCGGCCCGCCGGGTGCGGCTGAAGCCCCCGACCGACTGACCCCCCGGCCGGCCCCGTCCGCGCCGTCGGAGGCCTTTCGGATGTCCGCACGAACGGAGGCCCCTTCGGGGGTCTTCCGCTGAGAGGATTATCCGAAAAGCCTCGGGCGGCCCGGTAAAATTGTCAGAATTTAATGGAGTGAAGGATTCATGTCCGCGAATCTCACCGGTGACGTGACAATGCGCTATGTGGATTTGCCCCCACGGGCCCCGGCGGACGCGGTCCCCGTTCTTCTGCTGCACGGTTTCGGCACCGATTTCGACATGAATTGGCGCGCCACCGGGTGGACCCAGGCCCTGGAGGCCGCAGGGCGCCGGGTGATCGGTCCGGATCTGCGCGGCCACGGGGCCAGCGACAAACCGGTAGAAAGTGCTTCCTACCTGCCAGAACACTACATCGCAGACCTTATCTCGATGCTCGACGAGTTGGGCGTGGAGAGGGTCGACGTGGTGGGCTACTCGATGGGTTCCCGCCTGGGATGGGAACTGGCGCTGACCGCCCCTGAGCGCGTGGGACGCGTGGCTCTCGGCGGTTTCGGACCCGTAAACGCCTTCGCGGGAACGGACCTCTCCGACCCCGGTTCCGGGGACTCCCCGTTCGACCGCGTCTATCGCACGGTCGCCGCACTGCCAGGCAACGACCCCGCCGCACTCGCGGCCTGCGCGCGCGGTCAGGCGTCCCGTCCCTTCACCGCCGACCCGCTGTTGGGCGGGCCCGCGCTCCTGCTCGTCTCGGGGGCCCGGGACGCGATCGCGGAGGGTGCGGCGGAGCTCGCCCAGCGCTGCGGCGGCGTCCATGTGGAGGTTCCGGGGCGCGACCACGGCAACGCCGTCTCCTCCCGGGCCTTCCGGCAGGCGGTCCTGGACTTCCTCGCCCCCTGAGGAGGTCCCGACCGGTCTGGACCGGCATGCCCTCACGTGCTGGTGTGACGCCGGGTGATCACGTCCGAGCAGCGGGTGGTAATGCCTCTCGGTCCGGGGGAACGGGAGGTCAAAACCGGGAACAGAAACCGGGCCCGCCGCTTCCGGTGCGCGCCCGGTAACTTCCGGGTAAGACCCCGTTTCGCTCCGCTCTCGCCTTCATAACAACTCCGCCTGTTGGTTAGATGTACTTTCGGCTACCGGATATTGTCCGACCGCAGAACTCAGTTCGGTCGTACGGAATGTGGGCCGCTGAGAGGGCGAAGGGGAGAGTTACCAGTGAAGCGCAGCAACGCAATCAGGTTCGCCGCGGTGGCGGCGGCGGGTGTGCTGGCCCTCACCGCGTGCGACAGCGCGGCGGAAGAGGCCGACGGTTCCGGCGACGGCGACGAGGGGGCCTCCGCCGACGTACGCATCGGTCTGGCCTACGACGTCGGCGGCCGTGGCGACCGCTCGTTCAACGACTCCGCCTACCGCGGCCTGGAGCAGGCCGCCGAGGAGCTCGGCGTCGAGACCCAGGACTTCGAGCCGACCGACGGTGAGGCCGAATCCGCCAAGGAGGAGCGCCTGGCCACCATGGCGGACGAGGGCTACGACCTCGTCATCGCCGTCGGGTTCGCCTACGACGGCGCCGTCCGCGCGGTGGCACCCGAGTACCCGGACGTCCACTTCGCCATCGTGGACTCCGAGATCGAGGACGTCGACAACGTCACCAGCCTCGTCTTCGCCGAGGAGCAGGCCTCCTTCCTGGCCGGTGCCGCCGCGGCGCTGAGCTCCGAGGAGGACCACGTCGGCTTCATCGGCGGCGTCGAGACCCCGCTGATCCACAAGTTCGAGGCCGGTTACGTCGCGGGCGCCGAGCACGTCACCGAGGACATCACCGTCGAGGTCGACTACCTCAGCCAGCCGCCGGACTTCAGCGGCTTCAGCGACCCGGCCAAGGGACGCGAGCTCGCCCAGGCCCAGTACGACCGCGGCTCCGACGTGATCTACCACGCCGCCGGCGCCTCCGGCAACGGTGTCCTGGAATCCGCCGTGGAGAACGACTTCACCTTCATCGGCGTCGACAGCGACCAGTACGAGAACGCCGAGGACGACCAGAAGCCGCACGTGCTCACCTCCGCCATCAAGCAGGTGGACGTGGCCGTGTTCGAGCTGATCCAGGTCGCGGTCGACGGCACCCCCGAGGGCGGCATCCAGCGCTTCGAGCTGGCCGACGGCGGCGTCGACTACACCACCTCCAACGAGGAGGCGATCAGCCCGGTCCAGGAGGAGCTGGACGCGATCAAGCAGCAGATCATCGACGGCGAGATCGAGGTCCCGACCGAGCCGTAGACCGCGCCCACGGGTGCGTTCCGCGGACACCGCCCCTCGCCTGGCAGGATGGGCGTCCGTGGACCGCGCCCGGCGCGGAGCCGCCACGGGTGGGACCCGCGGCGGCCGCATCCAAGGGCGGTACCGGACAGGGGGAGCCCCCCGCGTCCGGTGCCGCCCCGGTTGCCGTTCCGCGACGGTGGTGCCCCGGGAGCCGTGTTCGGGCCCCGCGATCCGCGCCACGCCGCAAGTTCACGAGGAGACAGATGAGCAGCACGCCATCGGGCAACGGGGCCCTGGCGCCCCCCGCCGTTGAGCTGCGCGGGATCACCAAGCGTTTTCCCGGAGTCGTGGCCAACCACGACATCGACATCACCGTGGCTCAGGGCACCGTGCACGCCATCGTCGGCGAGAACGGTGCTGGCAAGTCCACGCTGATGAAAACCCTGTACGGCATGCACAGGCCGGACGAGGGACAGATCTACGTCAGGGGCAGGGAGGTGCGACTCAACTCGCCCTCCGACGCCATCAGGCACGGCATCGGCATGGTGCACCAGCACTTCATGCTCGCCGACAACCTGACCGTGCTGGAGAACGTGGTCCTCGGAGCCGAACGCCGCTTCGGCATCGGCAACCGGGCCCGCGCCCACATCCGCGAGCTGTCCTCCCAGTACGGGCTCGGGGTCGACCCCGACCGGCTCATGGAGGACCTGGGCGTCGGTGAGCGCCAGCGCGTGGAGATCCTCAAGGTGCTCTACCGGGGCGCCGAGACGATCATCCTCGACGAGCCCACCGCGGTCCTGGTCCCGCAGGAGGTCGACGAGCTGTTCGACAACCTGCGCGAGCTCAAGCGCGAGGGCCTCACCGTCATCTTCATCTCGCACAAGCTGGACGAGGTCCTCTCCGTCGCCGACGAGATCACCGTGATCCGGCGCGGCACCACCGTGGCCACCGCCGACCCGGGCACCACCACCGCCCGGGAACTGGCCACGCTGATGGTGGGCGGTGAACTGCCCGTTCCCGAGCTGCGCGAGTCGACCGTCACCGACAACGTCGTCCTGTCCCTGCGCGAGGTCACCGTGGACTCCGCCGACGGCCGCGCCGTCGTGGACGGCGTCACCGTGGACATCCGCGAGGGCGAGATCGTCGGCATCGCCGGCGTCGAGGGCAACGGCCAGTCGGAGCTCATCGAGGCCATCATGGGCATGCGCCCGCTGTCCTCGGGCACCATCTCCCTGGGCGCGGAGGACATCACCGCCTGGCCCACGCTGCGCATCCGCGAGGCGGGGGTCGGCTACATCCCCGAGGACCGCCACCGGCACGGGGTGCTGCTGGAGTCGCCCCTGTGGGAGAACCGCATCCTCGGCCACCAGACCAAGGCGCCCAGCGTGCGCGGCCCCTGGATCGACAGGGCCGGGGCGCGCGCCGACTCCGAGCGCATCGTCGCCGAGTACGACGTGCGCACGCCCAACATCGACGTGATCGCCGACGCCCTGTCCGGGGGCAACCAGCAGAAGTTCATCATCGGCCGGGAGATGAGCGGGTCCCCGCGCTTCCTGGTCGCCGCCCACCCCACACGCGGTGTGGACGTCGGCGCCCAGGCCGCCATCTGGGAGCAGCTGCGCGACGCCCGCGCGGCCGGTCTGGCGGTACTGCTGGTCTCGGCCGACCTGGACGAGCTGATCGGCATGTCCGACACCCTGCACGTGATCCTGCGCGGCCGCCTGGTCGCGCAGGCCGACCCGACCACCGTCACACCCGAACAGCTGGGCTCCGCCATGACAGGAGCCGGGCTGGCCGGGGACGACGGGAGCACAGAAGGTGACAGCGGTGCTGACGGTGCCGACCGCAACGGGAACGAGGGCGGCTCATGAGTAGGATTCCCCGCCCCCGCACGACCCTGCCCGCCCCGGCCGCGGCGGCCGTCGCCGCCGTCCTCGGCGTCGGGGTCACCATCGCCCTCGACCTCGCGCTGCTGTGGTGGGCCGCGCTGGTCATCGGTGTCCTGGTGGCCTTCGCGTTCGCGGCCTGGTCCGGGCCCCTGGTTCCGGACGAGCGCCGGACCGGAGCCGACGGTACGAAGGAGGAGGGCACCACCCTCCACACCACCCTGGTCGTGCCGACCGCCCTGGTACTGGCGGTGGTCGCCGGACTGCTGACCGCCTGGTTCCTGGACCTGTCCCTGATCGAGCCGGTCGCCGCCGCGCTGGGCGCGCTGGTGGGCTCCGTCCTGGCGTTCACCCTGTTCCACCGGCTGTCCGCGATGCTCGCACTGTCCTTCGCCGCGGTCCTGGCCGCCGGGATCATCGCGATCGGCGTCACGGCGGCCGTCCTCCAGCTCAGCGGCATCTCGCCGCTGCCCACGTTCGCGCGGATGGTCGAGTACGGAACCAGGCCCAACAGCCTGGTCAAGATCATCAACGACGGCACCACCTACTACCTGGCCGCCGTCGCCGTCGCGATCGGCTTCAAGATGAAGCTGTTCAACATCGGCGTGGACGGCCAGTACCGGCTCGCGGCGCTGCTCGCCGCCGCCGTCGGCGGCTACGTCATCCTGCCGCCGGTGCTCAGCCAGATCGTCGTCATCGCCACGGCCGTGGCCGTGGGCGGCGCCTGGGCCGGCATCGCCGGGTACCTCAAGGTGGCCCGCGGCGTCTCCGAGGTGATCTCCACGATCATGCTCAACGCCATCGCCACCGGCATCACCGCCTACCTGCTCAGCACCAACCGCCTCGCGGTGGAGATCAGCACCAACAACATCGGTACCCCGCCGATGCCCGAGTCGTCGTGGGTGCCCGGCATCCCGGCGGGCTTCCTCGGCTCCGAGCAGGAGATCTTCGGGTTCGTCCTCCTCGCGGTCGCGGTCGGTGTCGCCTACTGGGTGATGCTCAACCGCACCCGCTTCGGGTTCGAACTGCGGGCCACCGGCCAGTCGCAGTCCGCCGCCGAGGCCAGCGGCGTCAACGTCAAGAAGATGGTGTTCCTGTCCATGCTCTTCTCGGGCATGGTCGCCGGGCTGGTCGGCCTGCCCCAGCTGCTGGGCAGCTCGCACTACTACGCCCTGGACTTCCCGACCGGCATCGGCTTCATCGGCATCGCCATCGCGCTGCTGGGCCGCAACCACCCGGTCGGCATCGTCTTCGCCGCCCTCTTCTGGGCCTTCCTGAACCAGGCCGCGGGCATCCTGCCCTTCGACGGCATCCCCCAGGAGATCGCGATCATCTCCCAGGCCACCATCGTGCTCACCGTCGTCGTGGTCTACGAGGTCGTGCACCGCTGGGGCCGCCGCTATCAGCAGCAGCAGATCGGCAACCAGCTCGGCACCACCGCCGAGTCCACCACTGAACCCGCGCAGGCCGTGCCGTCCGGCACGGCGCCCGAGGACGGGTCCGCCGACGGCGGGGGCGCCGGCGCCCCCGACACCGACGGCAAGCGCGGCGGGGAGGCCCAGTGAGCCAGGAACTCAACGTGATGGAACCGGTCAAGGCACCGCCGAGGCCGGGAGGGTGGTCGCGCTGGCGCTTCCTCACCCTGTTCGGCGCCGTGCTGGTGTCCCTGGCGGGACTGCGCGTCATCACCGGCCAGGACATGCTCACCGACGCGGGCACCATCCGCACGACCATCACCTTCGCGGTGCCCATCGGCCTGGCCGCCCTGGGCGGCCTGTGGGCCGAGCGGGCGGGCATCATCAACATCGGCCTCGAAGGCATGATGATCCTGGGCACCTGGTTCGGCGCCTACTTCGCCTGGTCCACCGACAACCCGTGGATGGGCCTGCTGGCGGGCGTCCTCGCCGGAATGGCCGGAGGCCTGCTGCACGCCGTGGCGACGGTCACCTTCGCGGTCGACCACATCGTCTCCGGCGTGGCCATCAACATCCTCATGCTCGGCGCCATGCGCTACCTGTCGATCCTGGTCTACTCCGACGTGCCCGGTGCGGGAGCCGCCCAGTCGCCGACCACGCCGCCGTTCCCGGTGTGGAACCTCCCGTTCCTCGCCGACGTCCTGGCACCCGTCGCGAACAGCGGGATCTTCGTGGTCGCCGACCTGGCCTCGCTACTGGTCGGCATGACCACGCGCATGTCGGCGCTGACCTTCATCGCGATCATGATGATCCCGGTGACCTACCTGGTGCTGTGGCGGACCTCCTTCGGCCTCCGTCTGCGTTCGGTGGGCGAGAACCCCGACGCCGCCGAGTCCCTCGGCGTGCCGGTGTACAGCCTCAAGTACGTCGCGGTGATCATCTCCGGCGGCCTCGCGGGCATGGGCGGGGTGTTCCTGTCCATCGTCGCGTCGCAGATCTACCAGGAGGGCCAGACCGGCGGCCGGGGCTACATCGGACTGGCCGCCATGATCTTCGGCAACTGGCGTCCGGGCGGCCTCGCCATGGGCGCGGGCCTGTTCGGCTACACCGACGCCCTCCAGATCCGCGGCGGAGGCGAGGCGATCCACGCCCTGCTGCTGCTCCTGGCGGTGGCCCTGCTCGCGGTGGCCCTCTGGCAGGTGCGCAAGGACCGCAAGGGCCTGGCGGTCGCCGCCGTGCTCACCGGCGTCCTGCTGCTGGTCTGGTACTTCTCGACCGACTCCCTGCCGCGCGAGCTGGCCACCTACAGCCCGCACATCGCGACGCTGCTGGTGCTCTCGCTGGCCTCCCAGCGGCTCCGGCCGCCCGCCGGAATCGGTAAGCAGTGGAGGGCGAGCCGGTCATGACCGACACCACGACGAGCGGGCCGGTCGACTCGGACGCGGTGGACTGGGAGGCCCTGCGGGCCGCCGCGCGCGAGGCCATGTCCCACGCCTACGCGCCCTACTCCCGCTACCCGGTGGGGGCGGCCGCGCTGGTCGACGACGGCCGGGTGGTCAGCGGCTGCAACGTCGAGAACGCCTCGTACGGGGTCGGCCTGTGCGCCGAGTGCGGACTCGTCAGCGCTTTGCACGCCTCCGGGGGAGGACGCCTGACGGCGTTCGCCTGCGTGGACGGGCGGGGCGGGGTCCTCATGCCGTGCGGCCGCTGCCGACAGCTCCTGTTCGAGCACGGCGGGCCGCACCTGCTCGTGGACACCCCGGAGGGGATCCTGTCCATGGAACGGATCCTGCCGCAGGCCTTCGGCCCGGACAACCTCACATAGTCAGTGCGCACCGTCTCCCCGGCGCCCGCCCGCACGGCGGCGGCCGGGGAGACCTGTTTTCCGCCAGGGTTCCCGCCACGTGAAAGGACAGGACATGGACGTCATCGAGGTCATCCGGGCCAAGCGCGACGGGGGAGAGCTCACCCCCGCGCAGATCGACTGGGTGATCGACGCCTACACGCGGGGCGGGGTGGCCGAGGAGCAGATGTCGGCGCTGGCCATGGCGGTCTTCCTACGCGGGATGAACCGGGCCGAGGTGAGCCGCTGGACCGAGGCGATGCTCGCCTCCGGAGACCGGCTGGACTTCTCCGACCTGGACCGGCCCACCACCGACAAGCACTCCACCGGCGGGGTCGGTGACAAGATCACCCTGCCGCTCACCCCGACCGTGGCCGCGTGCGGGGCGGCCGTGCCGCAGCTCTCCGGGCGCGGGCTCGGGCACACCGGCGGCACCCTGGACAAGCTGGAGTCGATCCCCGGGTGGCGCGCGTCGCTGTCCACGGAGGAGATGCGCGGGGTCCTGGACGCCACGGGCGGGGTGATCTGCGCCGCCGGGACCGGTCTTGCCCCCGCCGACCGCAAGCTGTACGCGCTGCGCGACGTCACCGGGACCGTCGAGTCGATCCCGCTCATCGCCGCGTCCATCATGAGCAAGAAGCTCGCGGAGGGCACCGGAGCGCTGGTCCTCGACGTCAAGGTCGGCTCGGGCGCGTTCATGAAGGACGCCGGCTCGGCCCGCGAGCTGGCCCGCACCATGGTGGACATCGGCAACGACCACGGGGTCCGCACGGTCGCGCTGCTCACCGACATGGCGACGCCGCTGGGGCGACAGGTCGGCAACGCGCTGGAGGTCGCCGAGTCGGTGGAGGTGCTCTCCGGGGGCGGCCCCGCCGACGTGGTGGAGCTGACCGTGGCCCTGGCCAGGGAGATGCTGGCCGCCGCGGGGCTCACCCCCGGTGAGAACGGCGTCAAGGACCCCGCCCGGGCCCTGCGGGACGGGAGCGCGCTGGAGTCGTGGAAGCGGCTGATCCGGGCCCAGGGGGGCGACCCCGACGCGCCGCTGCCGGTGGCCGCCCAGCGCCGCGTGGTGCTCGCCCCGGCGGCGGGGACCGTCACCCGCCTGGACGCCTACCAGGTGGGCCTGGCCGCGTGGCGCCTGGGCGCGGGGCGTGCCCGCAAGGAGGACGCGGTGTCGTTCGGGGCTGGGGTGACGCTGCACGCCAAGCCCGGCGAGGAGGTGCAGGCGGGGGAGCCGCTGTTCACCCTGCACGCGGACGAGGAGGAGCGGTTCGAGCGGGCGGCGCAGGCTCTGGAGGGCGCGTTCGACATCGACCCCGACGCGGTCTTCGAGCCGGGCCCGCTGGTCATCGACCGCCTCGACTGAGTCCCGTGACCCCCGGCGGGGAACACGGCCGGGGGCGGCCGACGGGAGCCGCCTCCGCACGGTCCGGCGTTTCGGGGGAAGCGAGCGCGGAGCGGGCCCCGGGGAAGGTGCGGCCGTCGGGCGACCGCCCCTCCGAGGCCCGCTCCGGAGTGTTCTGCGTACGGTTCGGTGGTCACTCCATCATCGGCGGCATCACCGGGGCCGCGTCCGGGATGAGCAGGTAGGACACGGCGGCGAGGATCACGAACAGGAGTCCGGTGATGAGCGCCGCCGCGGACACCCAGCGCCCCCACGGCCGGGTCCGCGCGCCGCTGAGGGCCAGCGCGAGCGCGGACACCACCACGGTGAGCAGGGCCGCGGCCCCGCCGAGCATGATCTGCGTGCTGATCTGTGTGACCTGGTCCGCGCCGATGGGCTGGCCGCCGACGAGGAGCAGGCTGGTGAGGATCTCCAGGAGTTGCCCGGAGAACACGGTCACGGCGAGGAGCACGAGTCCGACGATGCCGAAGGTCTCCGTGGAGAACACGCCGGAGGCCGCCTGGTCGTGCCGCACCGCCGGGTCGTGCTGTCCTGCCGGCGTCGCGGCGGCCTCGGACCCGACCCCCGTGGTGTCGGTTGCCCCGCCGGCCGGTGCGCCGGAGTCGGACGGGTGGTCCGTCCCGGAGTCGGGAACTTCCGGCGCGACCCCGGGCTCGAACGTCGGTTTCGGGCCCTCGTTCGCGGCGGGCGGGGTGCGGTCGGGGCTGTCGTTGTCTCCTGGTGCGGTACTCACGCGGCCAACGTACATGCTGGTCGCCGTAAGAGGGGCCTAAGAATCGCCTGATCAGGAGGGATTGCCGAAGAGCCGCGGTGCCGGGGCGGTGCCTCGGGAGGCCGGTTCCCGGGGCTGCGGGACCCGCGCCCGGCGCCGGTGCGGTGGAGGGCGGCTCAGGCCCCGGACGGCAGGCTGACGAAGGTCAGGACCGAGACGAGCAGCAGCAGGCTGCCCACGACGACGGTGGCGGCGGCGCTCCAGCGGCTCCACGCGCGGGTGGCGGTGCCGCCCCGGAACAGGGCCACGGCCGCGGCGAGCACGGACAGGGCGCTCAGTCCGCCCGCGACGACGACCTCGGCGGCGAGCATGCCCGCCTGCTCGGGGCTGTGGGAGGGCGCCGTGCCGCTGAGGAAGAACCAGCTGAAGAGCTCGAACAGCCGGGTGTGCAGGGTGGTCAGGGCGAACAGCAGCAGGCCGATGACGCTGAAGGTCTCGGCGGCGAAGAGCCCGCCCGACGCGGGTGGCGGGCCCACGGGGGTCCCTTCGAGGAAGGCGCTGCCCGCCCCGGTCCCTTCGGGGGCCCCGGTCGGGGAGGCCTCGGCCGCGAGGGCCTCGGACACGGCAGCCTCGGCCGCGGGGGCCTCGCCGTCGGTGCCGCTGGAGTCGTCGGTGGGGTTCGTGTCTGCAGGGGAGGTACTCACCGCGCCAAACTACCCCGCGAGCGTGCCCGCTCCGCAGAGCTGTAACCCACGCCCGGTGGCCGCTTCCGGCCATATCGTGGTCAGGGGCGCTTCCGCAAGGAAAACAATCACTAGTGCTTGTTTTTTGCTGTGTCCGCTGTCACTCTCGTGTCCATGACCGCTATGCCCCCGCTGCGGGTCGCGAACGCCTCCGGCTTCTACGGGGACCGCTTCGCCGCCGTCCACGAGATGCTCACGGACGGCCCCGTGGACGTCCTCACCGGCGACTACCTGGCCGAACTGACCATGGCCATCCTCGGCCGCGACCAGCTCACCGACCCCCGGCGCGGCTACGCCAGAACCTTCCTCGGCCAGATGCGCGACTGCCTGGCGCTGGCCATGGAGCGCCGCGTCAGGGTGGTCACCAACGCGGGAGGACTCAACCCGCGAGGGCTCGCCGACAGGCTCACCGAGCTCGCCGACGGGCTCGGCCTCGCCCCCCGCATCGCCTGCGTCACCGGGGACGACCTCCTCCACCGCGCGGAGGAGCTCGACCTCGGAGGCCCCCTGACCGCCAACGCCTACCTCGGGGCCTTCGGCATCGCCGCCTGCCTCGACGCCGGAGCCGACATCGTCGTCACCGGCCGGGTCACCGACGCCTCCCTGGCCGTCGGACCCGCCATCTCCCGCTTCGGATGGACCCCCGACGACCTCGACGCGCTGGCCGGGGCCACGGTCGCCGGACACGTCATCGAGTGCGGGGCCCAGGCCACCGGCGGCAACTACGCCCACGCCGCCGCGCTCCTGCGCGACGGGCACGACCTGGAGCACCCCGGGTTCCCGATCGCCGAGATCGGCGCCGACGGCAGCGCGGTCATCACCAAGCACCCCGGCACCGGGGGAGCCGTCACGACCGGGACCGTCACCGCCCAGCTCGTCTACGAGATCGCGGGCGCCCGCTACCCCGGCCCCGACGTCACCACCCGCCTGGACACCGTCCGGCTCACCCGGGAGGGCCCCGACCGGGTCCGGATCAGCGGCACGCGCGGCGAACACCCGCCCGCCGACCTCAAGGTGGGTCTGACCAACCTCACCGGTTTCCGCAACGACGTCGAGTTCCTGGTCACCGGCCTGGACGCGCGGGACAAGGCGGCGCTCGCCGAACGGCAGATGCGCGCCGCGCTCGCCCGCCGCCGACCCCAGGACCTGCGCTTCGAGTTCGTACCCGCCGAGGACCCGCACGGCCCCACCCAGGACGCCGCGACCGCGAGGCTGCGGGTGACCGCCCGCGACCACGACGCCTCCACGGTCGGCCGGTCCTTCGGGGCCGCCGCCGTCGAACTGGCCCTGGCCGGCTACGCCGGGTTCCACCTCACCGCACCGCCGCGCGACGCCCGCCCGGACGGGGTCGCCGCCACGCACGCGTTCGTGCCCGCCCACGAGGTGGAGCACACCGCGATCCTCCCCGACGGGGAACGCGTCCCCGTCGCTCCCGCCACCCGGACCCGGCAGCCCGCCGAGGTCCCCGAGCCCCCGCTGCCCCCGCCCCTCCCGCAGGGGCCGCTCCGCGAGGCCCCGCTCGGACTGGTCCTGGGCGCGCGCAGCGGCGACAAGGGCGCCGACGCCAACCTGGGCGTGTGGGCGACCGGCGACGACGCCTGGCGCTGGCTCGCCCACACCCTCACCGTCGACCTGCTGCGCGAGCTGCTGCCCGAGACCGCCGACCTCGCGGTCACCCGCCACCTGCTGCCCAACCTGCGCGCCGCCAACTTCTGGATCGAGGGCATGCTCGCCCCCGGCAGCGCCCGCCGCGAAGGCGGGGACCCGCAGGCCAAGGGCCTGGGGGAGTGGTTGCGCGCACGCAGGACCCTGCTACCCGAGAAGCTCCTGCCGGAGGTGGCGAGCCCGTGAACACCCTGACCCCCGCCGGCCCCGGGGCCCGCGGCCCGCACCGCTCCACGACGGGGGCGGGGCGATCGTGAGCGTCCTCGACACCCGGCTCGACACCTCCTCACCCGCGTTCGCCCAGGCCCGCGAGGCCATGCTCGGCAAGATCGCCGAGATCGACGCCGAACACGCCAAGGCCCTGGCCGGAGGCGGTGACAAGTACGTCGAACGCCACCGGGCCCGGGGCAAGCTGCTGCCCCGCGAACGCATCGAACTCCTCCTGGACGAGGGCAGCCCCTTCCTGGAGCTGTCACCGCTGGCCGCCTGGGGAAGCGACTTCCACGTCGGCGCCGCCGTCGTCACCGGGGTCGGCGTGGTCTCCGGCGTGGAGTGCGTCGTCGTCGCCAACGACCCCACCGTGCGCGGCGGGTCCAGCAACCCCTGGACGCTGCGCAAGTCCGCGCGGGCCGCCGAGATCGCCGAGCGCAACCGCATGCCCATGATCAGCCTGGTCGAGTCCGGCGGTGCCGACCTGCCCACGCAGAAGGAGATCTTCGTTCCGGGCGGGCGGACCTTCCGCGACCTCACCCGCCTCTCCGCCGCGGGGGTGCCCACCCTCGCCCTGGTGTTCGGCAACTCCACCGCGGGGGGAGCCTACGTCCCCGGCATGAGCGACCACGTGGTCATGGTCCGCGACCGCTCCAAGGTGTTCCTCGGCGGCCCCCCGCTCGTCAAGGCCGCCACCGGGGAGGACAGCGACGACGAGTCCCTGGGCGGCGCCCGCATGCACGCCGAGGTCTCCGGGCTCGCCGACCACCTCGCCGAGGACGAACACGACGCCCTGCGCCTGGGGCGGCGGATCGTCGCCCGGCTCAACCACCGCAAGCAGGGGCCCGCCCCGCGTGCGTCCGCGCCCGAACCCCTCCATCCCGCCGAGGACCTGCTCGGGGTCATGCCGCCCGACCTCAAGGTTCCGGTCGACCCGCGCGAGGTCATCGCCCGCCTCGTGGACGGCTCGGAGTTCGACGAGTTCAAGCCCGCCTACGGCAGCGGCCTCGTCACCGGCTGGGCCGCCCTGCACGGCTACCCCGTCGGCGTCCTCGCCAACGCCGACGGTGTGCTCTTCAGCGCGGAGGCGCAGAAGGCCACCCAGTTCATCCAGCTGGCCAACCGCGCCGACACCCCGCTCGTCTTCCTGCACAACACCACCGGCTACATGGTCGGCCGGGAGTACGAGCAGGGCGGCATCATCAAGCACGGCTCCATGATGATCAACGCCGTCTCCAACAGCACCGTCCCCCACTTCTCGGTGCTCATCGGCGCGTCCTACGGGGCGGGCCACTACGGGATGTGCGGCCGGGCCTTCGACCCCCGGTTCCTGTTCGCCTGGCCCAGCGCCCGTTCCGCCGTCATGGGGCCCAGGCAGCTCGCCGAGGTCCTGTCCATCGTCGCCCGCCAGTCCGCCGCCGCACGGGGGCGCCCCTACGACGAGGAGCAGGACGCCGCGGTCCGGGAGATGGTCGAGAACCAGATCGAGGCCGAGTCGCTGCCCCTGTTCCTGTCGGGCCGGGTGTACGACGACGGGGTCATCGACCCCCGCGACACGCGCACCGTCCTGGGACTGTGCCTGTCCCACGCCCACAACGCGCCCGTACGCGGCACCGACCGCTTCGGCGTCTTCCGGATGTGAGACCGAGACCATGAACCAGACCCCGTCACCCGGCCCCGTCACCCGCCTCCTCGTCGCCAACCGCGGCGAGATCGCCCGCCGGATCATCCGCACCTGCCGCACCATGGGCATCGGCACCGTCGCGGTCCACTCCCCCGGGGAGGAGGGCGCCGCGCACGTCGCCGAGGCCGACACCGCGGTACGCCTGCCCCTCCCCGGGAGCGGTCGCCCCGTCGACGCCTACCTCGACCCGGGGGCCCTGGTCGCCGCGGCCCGCGCCGCCGGGGCGGACGCCGTCCACCCCGGCTACGGGTTCCTGTCCGAGAACGCCGGGTTCGTCCGGGCCGTCACCGGTGCCGGGCTCACCTGGGTGGGGCCCTCCGCCGACGCCGTCGAGCGCATGGGCGCCAAGACCCTCGCCAAGCGGATCGCCCGCGACGCCGGGGTTCCCGTCTCCGACGCCCTCGCCCCCGGCGACGTGCGCCCCGAACACCTGCCCGTCCTTGTCAAGGCCGTCTCCGGGGGCGGCGGACGCGGTATGCGGGCCGTCCATGACCTCGCCGACCTGCCGGCCGAGGCCGCCGCCGCAGCAGCCGAGGCCGCCTCCGCGTTCGGGGACCCGGCCGTGTTCTGCGAGCCCTACGTCCCACGGGGGCGCCACGTCGAGGTGCAGGTCCTCGCCGACACCCACGGCACCGTGTGGGCCCTGGGCGAGCGCGACTGCTCCGTGCAGCGCCGCCACCAGAAGGTCATCGAGGAGTCGCCCGCCCCCGGCATCCCCCGCGAACTGCGAGAACAACTGCACGAGGCGGCCCGGGGGATGGCCCGCGCCATCGACTACACCGGGGCGGGGACCGCCGAGTTCCTCGTCCCCGTCGGCGACGACGGCCTCGGAGCCCCCGTCTTCCTGGAGATGAACACCCGCCTGCAGGTCGAACACCCCGTCACCGAGTGCGTCACCGGCCTGGACCTGGTCGAGTGGCAGATCCGGATCGCCGAAGGGGAGGCCCTGCCCGAGGGCGGACCGCCCGCCCCGCGCGGCCACGCCGTCGAGGCGCGCCTGTACGCCGAGGACCCCCGCGCCGGCTGGCGGCCCCGCACCGGAACCCTCCACGCCTTCGACGTGCCCGACGCCACCGCCCGGTTCGAGCCCCTCACCGCCCCCGGAGTGCGCCTGGACAGCGGGGTCGGACCCGGTGACACCGTCGGCACCGACTTCGACCCCCTGCTCGCCAAGGTCGTCGCCTACGGCCGCGACCGCCGCGACGCGGTCCGCCGCCTGGCCTCGGCCCTGGCAGCCGCACGCGTCCACGGTGTGGGCACCAACCGGGACCTGCTCGTACGGGTGCTGCGCCACCCCGCGTTCGGGGCGGCCGCGGAGCACCCCGGGAAGCTGCACACCGGCTACCTGGACGCCGACCGGCTCGCCGCCCTCGCGCAGCCCCTCGCCGACCCGGCCACCGAACACCTCGCCGCGCTCGCGGCGTCCCTGGCCGCGGCCGAGGCGGCCCGCGCCGCGGGAACCGGCAGGGCCGTCCCCGCCGGAATCCCCGCCAACTGGCGCAGCCTCACCTCCCAGGCCCACATCCGCCGCCACACCGTCGCCGGGACCGGAGGGCGCCGGATCACCACCGCCTACCGGACCGTCCGGGGCGCCCCCGTGCCCGAACAACCCGGTGTGCGCGTCCTCTCCGCCGCCCCCGGCCTCGTCGCCCTGGAGGTCGACGGCCTGCGGTACGCCCTCACCGTCCACACGTACGCGGACGACCCCGACGTCCACGTCGACTCGTCCCTCGGATCCGTCACCCTCACCCCCGTCGACCCCCTGCCCGCGCCCGAGGCCGTGGTCGACCCCGGAGCCCTGCCCGCGCCCATGCCCGGCACGGTCGTCGCGGTGGACGTCTCCGTGGGGGACCGGGTCGCCAGGGGACAGACCCTGCTGCGCGTCGAAGCCATGAAGATGGAGCACCGCATCACCGCACCCGCCGCCGGTGCCGTCCGGGAGCTCCCGGTCACGGCGGGCCAGAGGGTGCCCGCGGGGGCACCCCTCGCCGTACTCGACTACGAAGGGCTCCAGCCGTGACCGGTGCCATGACCTTCAACGAACCCGCCGAGCGCGTCGAACTGCGCGCCGTCGTGGCCGACTTCGCCTCCGCCTACGGGACCGACTACTACAGGGCCAGGGCCAAAGAGGGCGTGTACCTCACCGAACTGTGGCGCGGGGCCGGAGAACTCGGCTACCTGGGGGTCAACCTCCCCGAGGAGTACGGCGGCGGAGGCGGAGGCATCGGCGACCTCGCCGCCGTCCTGGAGGAGCTGAGCGCCGCCGGGTGCCCCACCCTCATGATGGTCGTCTCCCCGGCGATCTGCGGCACCGTCCTGGCCCGCTTCGGCACACCCGGCCAGCGGAGCCGCTGGCTGCCCGGACTGGCCACGGGCGAGACCATCATGGCGTTCGCCATCACCGAGCCCGACGCGGGCTCCAACTCCCACCGCATCACCACCACCGCCCGCCGCGACGGCGACGGCTGGGTCCTCACCGGCCGCAAGACCTTCATCTCCGGGGTCGACGTCGCCGACGCCGTCCTCGTGGTCGCCCGGATCCGAAGCGAGGACACCGGATCCCTGTCCGCAGCCCTCTTCGCGGTCCCCACCGACACCCCGGGGTTCGAGGCCAGGCGCATCGAGATGGACCTGGTCAGCCCCGACCACCAGTTCCAGCTGTTCATGGACGATGTCCGCCTGCCCGGGGACGCCCTGGTCGGAGACCCCGACGCCGGGCTCCTCCAGCTGTTCGCCGGGCTCAACCCCGAACGCATCATGGCCGCGTCCCTGGCCACCGGGAGCGCGCGGCACGCCCTCGACAAGGCCGTCGCCTACGCCAAGGAGCGCACCGTGTGGGGGGACAGGCCCATCGGCACCCACCAGGGGCTCGCCCACCCCCTCGCCCAGATCAAGATCGAACTCGAACAGGCGCGTCTGATGACCCAGCACGCGGCGCTCCGCTACGATTCCGGCGACGACGCGGGGGCGGGCGAGGCGGCCAACATGGCCAAGTACGCCGCCGCCGAGGCGTGCGTGCGCGCGGTCGACCAGGCCGTGCAGACCCTCGGCGGCAACGGGCTGGCGAGCGAGTACGGGTTGGGGTCGGCGATCGCCGCCGCCCGCCTGGCGCGCATCGCCCCGGTCAGCCGGGAGATGGTCCTCAACTACGTGGCCCAGCAGTCCCTCGGCCTGCCCAAGTCGTACTGACCGCCGTCCGGCGGACCGGCGGCGCGCACGGTCCGGCGGCCGCACCGGCCCGGGGCCGGCACAGCGCAGCGAGGGGACGCGACCGTGGACACCGAAGCCGGCCGCGAGCCGAGACAGGAGCGAAGCAGGGCCACCCGGGCCCGGCTGCTCGACGCCGCCGTGGGCTGCCTGGCCGAGCGCGGTGCGGCCGGGGCCACCGTGGGCGCGGTCGCCGAACGCGCGGGGGTGTCCAGGGGAGCGGCCCAGCACCACTTCCCCACCCGCGAGGACCTCTTCCTCGCGGCCCTGCGGCACATGCTCGACAACCGGGGCGAGGAGCTCAGGCGCGGTGCGGCAGCCGTCCCCGAGGGTCCCGAACGCACCGAGGCCGTGGTGCAGATGGTCGTGGACGCGTTCAGCGGGGTGGACTTCCGGGCCGCCCTCCAACTGTGGGCGGCGGCGGCCAGCGACCCCGCCCTGCGCGAGCGCATCCTCCCCATGGAGGAGCGGATGGGCCGCGAGGTCCACCGGTCCGCCGTGACCCTGCTGGGGGCCGACGAGTCGGTCCCCGGGGTCCGCGAGACCGTCCAGGCCACCCTCGACCTGGCCCGCGGGCTGGGGCTCGCGAACCTGCTCGCCGACGACGGTCCCCGCCGCCGCCGGATCGTGCGCCAGTGGGCGCGCGTGCTCGACGCGGAGCTGCGGGGCACGACGGGCTGAACCCGCTACCACCCCCGAACGGAAGGTGATTATGATCGACTCCTGTGGGGCGCCGACCCGACAGCGAGTGAGAGCCCCGGAGGCCGCCCCCGGCAGCCGGACCCCCGACAGGACAAGGCGGTGTGACTGGTGAGCGCGGACCCGGGACGAGACCTTCCCGGCCTGGCCAGGCGGGCCGCGGACGCGTTCGCGGAGAGCGCCACCCGGCGCAGGGACCGCGACTCCCTGATGGACAACGCGTTCGCCGCGCTCTTCGCCCTGTACCGGGCGACCTCGCGGACCGAGCGCCAGTCCCGGGCGGGACGGAAGTTCAACGCCTCCCTGGCCGAACTGCTGGTCAGCGGCAACAACCCGGACCGGCTCAGCCTGTACGTGGTGCGCAGCCAGACGGCGGCCGAGAACGGCCAGCACGAGGGGTACCGCCCGGCCTGCTGGCGCCGGTCCATGCTCCAGCTGATCGGCGACGAATTCGTGCCCTGGCAGGACTTCCTCCGTCCCGTGGACCTGGACGCGATCCCGCGCATCGACGAGGCCCTCGTCGAGGTGGCGGGCAGCGCGCGCCCGGTCAACGAGGAAGAGGTGCCCGACTGGGTACCGCAGACGCACTGGTGGTGGTGGGAGCCCGCGCGCCGGCGAGGTGAGGACGCCCCCGACCCCGTGGACAGCGGCACCCTCGACGCCGTCGGCGACTGACCCCGGCCCCTGCGCCGGCCACCCCCTCCGCAGAGCCCGCGCCGCGTGCGCGTGCGCCCCGCCGCGAGGGCGGGGCGCCGCGACGGTCAGGAACCGGTGCGGGACGCGATGAGGTCCCGGTACCAGGCGAACGAGTCCTTCGGCGTGCGGACCTGGGTCGCGTGGTCCACGTGCACCAGACCGAAGCGCTGGTGGTAGCCCTCGGCCCACTCGAAGTTGTCCGTGAGCGTCCACACGAAGTAGCCGCGCACGTCGACGCCGCGCCCGCGGGCGGCCTCGACCGCCCCGACGTGCCCCTCCAGGTAGGAGATCCGCTCCGGGTCCGCCACGCGCCCGCCGGGGGCGACGGCGTCGGCGTAGGAGGCCCCGTTCTCGGTGACGTAGAGGGGCGGCAGATCGTCGCCGTAGCGTTCCACCAGCAGGTCGAGCGTCGCGCCGAGCCCCTCGGGCACCACCGGCCAGCCGAACGCGGTCGTCGGGACCCCGGTGACCTCGCCGAGGTCGAAGGGCAGGTCCGATCCCGGTCCGGGCGCGGCGGCCACGCTCGGGTTGTAGTAGTTGACGCCGATCCCGTCGACGCTTGCCCGGACGAGGTCCAGGTCGCCGTCGACCACCCCGGGTACCTCCGAGGCCCCGAAGGCCGACAGGTCCGGGTACGCGCCGGTCAGCACGGGGTCGGTGAACAGCCGGTTGTGCAGGGCGTCGTAGGCCGTGGCCGCGCCGGCGTCGGCCGCGGACCCGGTGGCGGGCGCGACGGGGGAGTAGTTGTTGGTGAGCAGGACCTCCAGGCCGCGTGAGCGCAGTTCGCGGGAGGCGAGCCCGTGCGCGAGCAGCAGGTGGTGGGCGACCCCGAGGACGTCGGGCACGTCCAGGGCCCTGCCGGGGGCGTGCACCCCGAACGCGTGTCCGTAGGCCATGTGCACCACGGGTTCGTTGAGGGTGATCCACCGGCCCACCCGGTCGCCGAGGCGGTCGGCGGCCACCGCCGCGTACTCGGCGAACGCGTGCGCGGTCTCGCGCGAGGTCCAGCCGCCCTCCTCCTCCAGCGCCTGGGGCAGGTCCCAGTGGAACAGGGTCGGCACGGGTGTGACGCCCCGCTCCAGCAGGGCGTCGACGAGCCGGTCGTAGAAGTCGAGCCCGGCCCGGTTCACGGTGCCCCGGCCCTGCGGGACCACCCGGGGCCAGGCGACCGAGAACCGGTAGGCGTTCACGCCGAGCCGCTCCAGCAGCTCCACGTCCTCCTCCCAGCGGTGGTAGTGGTCGCAGGCCACGGCGGGGCTGTGGCCGTCGCGGATCGTGCCGGGGCGCTGGGCGAAGGTGTCCCACACGGACGCGGCGCGCCCGTCCTCGGTCAGGGCGCCCTCGATCTGGAAGGCGGCGGAGGCCACCCCCCACAGGAACGGTGACGACATGGACGTACCTGCCTTTCGTGTGGTTGCGGCGGTGGAGCGGTCGGGGGGCGGGACGGGGGACCCGCGCGGCCGGCGGGGCCGCAGGAGCGGCGGGCGGATCAGGCGACCCCCCTGATCCGCCAGACCAGTACGGCCCCCAGCAGGGTGAGAAGCCCGCACACGGTGTAGAGCACCGGGTAGCCGCCCAGGTGGACGACGATCGGACCGGCGATCGCCGGGGCGAGTACCTGGGGTCCGGCACTGGCGACGTTGACGATCCCCAGGTCCTTGGCCCGTCCTCCGGCCGAGGGCAGGACCTCGGTGACCAGTGCGTTGTCCACGGACAGGTAGATGCCGAACCCCGCGCCCAGCACCACCGCGCACGCCAGGCTCATGGGCCAGGTCGGGTACGCGGCGAGCAGGAACGCCGGGGCCGCCGACACGGCGCCCGACAGGCACACCAGCCCCCGCCGGCGGCCGATCCGGTCCGAGACCCACCCGGCGACCACGGTGGTGGACACGACCGCCGCCGTGTAGACGAGGATCAGGACCAGCAGGCCGTCCGCCGCCGACGAACCGGGGAAGAGCTCCTCGTAGCCGACCCCGTCGCGCAGGAAGTACAGCAGGTAGAGCGTGAACACGGCGTTGCCGGTCTGCATGAGGAAACGGGTCAGCCACGCCCACCCGAAGTCGGGGTACCGCCGGGGGGACACCCAGAGGCCGCGCGCGAACGCCCGCCAGGGCGGCCGCGCCTGCGGGGGCAGCGGCGGGTCGGGTGCCAGCAGCGCGAACGGCAGGGCGCACGCGAGGGTCAGGGCGCCGATCAGGGCATAGCCGGGGGCGATCCCCGTGACCACCACGGTCACGAGGAGCACCGCGACCACCACCCCCGCCGACTGGGGGATGCCGATCCAGCCGGACACCGCGCCGCGCTGGCGGACCGGCACGTGGTCGGGCACGGCCGCGAGCAGCGTCGCGTTGAGGCAGGACAGCGCCGCCTGGACGAACGACCAGCCCAGGAGGACGCCCAGCACGTCGTCCTGCCGCCCCAGGACCACCAGGCCGAGCCCGCCCAGGAGGGCGCCCGCCAGGATCCAGGGGCGGCGGCGCCCGAACCTGCCCGTGGTGCGGTCGGAGAGCGCCCCGGCGAGGGGGGTGCCGAGCGTCGAGCAGGCCGCGCCGATCCCGGTCACCCAGGCCAGCGCCGTCTCCTTGCCGTCGGGGGCGATCATCCCGACCTGTTCGGGGAGCAGGACCTGGAGCGGGCCGAAGAAGGCCATCCACATGCCCAGGTTGGCCAGGCTGATCCCGGCCACCCACCTGCGTCGGACGGGGCGGGTCGGTTCGGCCAGGGCGTCCGGGACCGGTGGCCGGGGTTCGGGGGAGGACTGCGCGGGGGGTGTGCGCACGTGTGACCTACCTAACGTGAATGCGTCTCATGTTAGGTAGGGCGTGCCGGGGGCGGAAGACCCCCGGGCACGCGGAAACCGGCGGCGCACGGCGCGATGGCATGTAGTCAAGTTTGACTAGTTGTGCGGGCGGGCCCGGCCCCGGCCGGTCGTCACACTTGACCAATGGGGAGGGAACCGGGGTCGAACCCGCCGGTGGGGAGCGCCAACGGGGTGCTGCACGCTGCTACCAGCGTCGGCGCACCGTTGCCTTGGGTCCGGCCACCAGGCTCGCCGCCGGCACATCGTCGGCCACGACCGCCCCGGCCGCGACGACGGCGTCGCGACCGATGCTGACGCCGGGCAGGATCATCGCGCCCGCACCGATCCACACGTTCTCCGCCACATCGATGGGCGCACCGGTGAGGAACCGGCGCCGCTCGTCGGGGTCCACCGGGTGGCCCATCGTGATGAACGTGGCCTTGGGGCCGACCATCACGCCCTCGCCCAACCGGATGCCGGCGTAGTCCAGGAACGTGCAGCCCTGATTGACGAAGACACGCTCCGCCATGTCCAGGCGAAGGCCGTGATCCGTGTAGAAGGGCGGGTAGACCGTCGACCCCGCTGGGAGGGGGCGGCCCAGAATCTGCTCCAGCAGTTCCGCCTTGCCCGCCTCGTCGTCGAACGGGAGGACGTTGAGGCGGGAGGTCAGCTCCGTGACCCGCAGCACCCTCTCGCTCATCGCCTTGAACTCGGCGCCCAGGACACGTTCGTCCCTGGCTTGGAACTCGGGGTCGTGGATCAGCATGAAGCGGTCGTCGGTCATTCGACGATTGTCGCGCAACCTCCGTCGGGGCCGCAGGCCCGTGATCCTCGGTCCCGCTCCTTCGCCGGCACGTCCGCGGCGATGGCGGCGCAGGTCCGCGGGCGGTCGCCCCGGCTCCGCCGCGGGCGGAGTAGCAGGGGACCGACCCGCATCGTGGCCGGTGTGACGTGGAGGGTTCTGACACCGATGATCTTGCACCCGTGGCGAGGTCGGGCGTCCGAACTCGCTACAAGTACAAGATCATCGGCGGGAGGGGGCGGGGTTCCGGCCCGGCCGGTCCGGAACCCGCTCAGCCCCGTGCGGGCGGCGGGTCGCCCTGGCGGGAGTGCTCGGAGCCCAGCGCGATCGGGGCGGCCAGCCACTCGTCGCGCAGCCCGAACCCGTTCACGAGCCGCACCGCGTACGGCCGCAGGCCCCGGCACAGGTCGTTCACCGCCTGGGTGACCGCCTTGGACCGGGCGGTGGAGAGGCGCTCGTGCTCCAGGAACCAGGCGCGGTCCTCCTCCACCACCGACATCACGTACAGGTCGCACAGCCGGTTGAGGAGCTTGGCGGTCTCCTTGTCGCCGCAGCGGTCGATCCCCGCCACGAACGCCTCCAGGACCACCCGGTCCATGTGCGCGCGGCCCGCGGTGAGCACGTGGTCCTGGGCCTGGTTGAACACCTCGAAGGCGTCGCTGCCGTCCTTGCGGGACCGGCGCAGGCGCCCGGCCAGGCCTTCGACGACGTGCTTCTCCCGGTCCTCCAAAAGCTCCAGCTGCCAGCCCCGGTTGTACAGGCTGGCCTCCTCGCCGCGCCCCGGGGCCGCCGCGATGAGCCGGTCGATGAGCGGGAGCGCGGCGGTGCGCTCGATGACCGTCTCGAACACCTTGCCCGCCATGAACCTGGCCAGGCCCAGCTGGTCGAGGTCGCCGAACGAGTCCTGGAAGTTGGTCAGCAGACCCTTGGTGAGCTGCTGCAGCAGGACCGTGTTGTCGCCCTCGAACGTGGTGAAGATGTCGGAGTCGGCCTTGAGCTGCGGGATGCGGTTCTCGGACAGGTACCCGGCGCCGCCGCACGCCTCCCGGCAGGTCTGGATGGTCGCGGTGGCGTGCCAGGTGGCCACGGCCTTGAGTCCCGCCGCCCGCGACTCCAGCTCACGCTGGGCGTGGTCGTCGCCCTCGGCCGACCGGGACAGCTCGTGCAGCCGCGTGACCAGCTCCTCCTGCGCGAAGTGCAGGGCGTAGGTGCGGGCCAGGGCGGGCAGCAGCTTGCGCTGGTGCGCCAGGTAGTCGAGGACCCGCACCTCCTGGGCGGGCTCCCCGTCGACCCCGGGCCGGGTGAACTGGCGGCGTGTGTCGGCGTAGCGCAGCGCGATGGTCAGCGCGGCCTTGGCCGCGCTGCCCGCGCCGCCCGCCACGCTGATCCGGCCGCGGATCAGGGTGCCGAGCATGGTGAAGAAGCGCCGGTTCTTGCTTTCGATGGGGCTGGAGTAGACACCGTGGGCGTCCACGTCCCCGTAGCGGTTGAGCAGGCTGGTGCGCGGTACCCGCACCTGGTCGAACCAGAGGCGGCCGTTGTCCACGCCGTTGAGTCCGGCCTTGGGGCCGCAGTCCTCGATGCGCACGCCCGGTGCGGGCCTGCCGTCGCGGTCCCGGATCGGGACCATCAGCGCGTGCACGCCCTGGTCCTCACCGTCCACCTCCAGCTGGGCGAACACCACCGCCATGCGCCCGTCCCGGGCCGCGTTGCCGATGTAGTCCTTGCGCGCGGACTCGTCCGGGGTGTGGACCACGAACTCCTCTGCGGCGGGGTCGTAGACGGCCCTGGTGCGCAGCTGCTGGACGTCCGAGCCGTGGCCGGTCTCGGTCATGGCGAAGCAGCCGGGGAGCTCCACCGACATCACGTCGGGCAGGTACTCGGCGTGGTGGCGACCGGTGCCCAGGGCGCGGATCGCACCGCCGAAGAGCCCCCACTGCACGCCCGTCTTCACCATGAGGGACAGGTCGGCGACCAGCATCTCGAAGCCGACGACGGAGGCACCGATGTCGTCGCTGCCGCCCACCGACTCGGGGAAGCCGTAGCCGGGCAGGTCGGTCTTGGCCAGGGCCTTGAGCTGGGCGAGGGTGCGGGCGCGGTGGTCCTCCACGGACAGGCCGTGGACCGGTGCGAACAGCTCCCCGCCGACGGTGTCACGGGCCTGTTCGCGGACGTGGGCCCAGCGGCCGTCCAGCAGACCGCGGAGTTCGGCCTCGTCGACTCTCAGCGCCTGTTCGGTCATGGTGTCCCCCTGGTGGTCGTCGTTGACGCGGCCCCGCGTGTCGACCGCCACCGGGGGTCCGGGGCGGCGCGAGCACGCACGGGTCGTGGGTGGCTGGCAAAGGTACGGGGGGTGGCCGGGGTCAGACGGCCAGGGAGGCGGGTTCGGGCGAGGGTTCCTTGGCGGGCACGACGGAGTGGACCCGGCGCAGGAGGTCGTCGAGGGACAGGTCGAGGGTGGCGGCGATCGATCCGACGGTGAAGAACGCCGGGGTGGGGATGCGCCCGCCCTCGATCTTGCGCAGGGTCTCGACCGAGATCCCGGCCTGACGTGCGACGTCCACCATCGTGCGCTCGGCGCGGGCCTGCCGGAGCAGCCCGCCGAGGAGGCGGCCGCGCTCGATCTGGTCTGCGGTAAGCGGTTCACGAACCATGCGACGAGTCTAACGCCCCCGCGCCAGGCGCGTATATTAATACCGGTATCGCCGGGGGGAGCCCTGTGGCGGCGGCGCGAACGGACGGCGGGACCGCCGAGACGGCCGAACCCGCGGCAGGCGTCACGGTGGAGCCAGGGACCTCGCCCGCCCCCGGCCCGGGGCGCGGGCGCCCCGTCAGGCCAGACCGGGGACGGCCAGCTCCAGGCTCGCACCCTCGGTGTCGAGCACGGCCGGCACCCCCAGCGGGATCGTCAGCTGGGCCGCGCAGTGGCCGAACTCCAGCCCCCACAGCACCGGCACCCCCAGGGGTGCCAGGCGGTCCCGCATCAGGTCGGCGATCACGCCGGGGTCCGGCGGGCAGTCGGTCCACGTGCCCAGCGCGACCCCGGCCACCCCGTCCATCCACCCGGTGCGCACCAGGTGGGTGAGCATCCGGTCGAGCCGGGCCACGTCCTCCCCGACGTCCTCCAGGATCAGGATCCCCCCGGAGGCCGACAGGCGGCTGTGCGGTGTCGCCAGGCCGTCGTTGAGCAGGCTGAGGTTCCCGCCGAAGGTCACGCCCCGCCCCCGGCCCGGCACCAGCGCGTGCGCGCCCGGAGAGGTCAGGACCGTGCGGTGCTCGGGATGGAACAGGGTGGTGTGCAGCTCCCGCTGGGCCGCCGCGTCGCCCACGAAGTACTTGGTGCCCACCACCGGCCCGTGCACCGTCGCCACGCCCAGCTCGACCGCGAACGCCTCGTGGAGCGCCGTGATGTCGCTGAACCCGATCAGGGCCTTGGGCGCCGCCCGCCGCATGGCGTCGAAGTCCAGCAGGTCGAGCGTCCGGTGCGCCCCGTCGCCCCCGCGCACGCAGAACACCGCGTCCACGTCCGGGTCGCACCACGCCTCCTGGAGGTCGGCGGCCCGGGTCGCGTCCTCTCCCGCGAGGTAGGGCAGACGCGGGTGCCGGTCGCGCACGTGCGGAGCGAGCCCGACCTCCAGACCCCAGCCGCGCAGCACCTCCGCGGCCGCGTCCAGCTGCGCCGCCGGAACCGGGCTGCACGGCGCGACCAGGCGTACTCTGCCGCCCTCCCGCAGCCGCGGCGGCCGGACCAGTGCCCGCACCCCGCGCGGGTCGCCGAACCGTGTCCCCGGGACACGGGGGTCCGTCCCCGAACGCTCCTCCACCACGGTGCCGAACCCGTCCCGCTCCTCGCGTACCCCGGTCACGTCGCCCACGTCGCACCCTTCGTCGTCCGCGTCCCCACAGCGCCCCACCGCGCGCGGGCACGGCGCGCACTCCCTGCCCCTCCTACTCGGACGCCCGGCCCGAGCCGGGCGTCCGAGCGGTGGGCCCGGAGCCCCCGCCGAACCCGGTCCCCCCAGGATGTCCGGTTTCCGGGTACCGCGTCCCGGCGACGCGCTCAGGCGCGCAGGAACGTGTCGAGCGCGCGCACCCCGAACCGCAGCCCGTCCACCGGGACGCGTTCGTCCACCCCGTGCAGCAGCCCGGTGTAGTCCAACCCGGGGGGCTGCGCCATGGGGGAGAAGCCGTAGCACTCGATCCCCAGCCGGGAGAACACCTTGGCGTCCGTGCCGCCGGCCATGCACACCGGTACCACGTGGGCGCCCGGGTCGTGCGCCAGCAGGGCGGAGCGCAGCGACGCGAACGCGGGCGAGTCCACGGGCGCGACCACCGGGGGCGAACCGTGGGCGTACTCCCAGGACACGCGGTCGCCGGTGAGCTCGTTCATGGTGACCGTGAACTGGTCCTCCGCCCCGGGCAGTACCCGCCCGTCCACGCCCGCCGTGGCCTCTCCGGGCACCACGTTGACCTTGTACCCGGCCGAGAGCATGGTGGGGGCCGCGCTGTTGCGCGTGGTCGGGCCGATCAGCGCCCCGGCCTGGCCGAGCCGGGAGACCAGCGCGTCCAGGGCCTCGGCGGTGTCGGTGTCACCGGGCGTCCGGGTCACCCCCAGGGCGGCCGCGATCGTGTCGATCGAGGCCAGGGTGACCGGCGTCAGGTGCAGCGGCCACTCGTGCCGGTTGATCCGGGCGAGGGCCTCCGCCAGTGCGCCGACCGCGTTGTCGCGCGGCGGACGGGAACCGTGCCCCGCCGTCCCCTTCGCACGCAGCGTCAGCCAGGCGCTGCCGCGCTCGGCCGCGCCCACCGGGTAGAGGCGGACGGGGCGCCCGTCCGCGTCACGGGCGTGGATGGTCTCCCCGCCGCCCTCGCCGATCGCCGTGGTGCAGCCCTCGAACAGGCCCGGGTGTTCGCGCGCGAGGTAGTCGGCGCCGTAGGCGGCGCTGTCCTCCTCGTCGGCGACGTACGCCAGCACGATGTCGCGCCGGGGCCGCAGGCCGTGCCGTGCCCAGTGGCGGACGACGGCGGTGACCATGGCGATCGTGTTCTTCATGTCCACGGCGCCGCGCCCCCACAGCGCGGGCACGCCCGTGACCGGGCAGTCGGCGATCTCCCCGGAGAACGGCGGGAGCGCCCAGTCGTCCGCGTCGGCGGGCACCACGTCCAGGTGGCCGTGGACCAGCAGGGCGGAGGCGTCGGGGTCGGTGCCCGGGATGCGGGCGACCACGTTGGCGCGACGGGGGGCGGACTCCAGGATCACGGGGTCCAGACCGGCGTCGGTGAGGGCCTCGGCGGCGAACTCGGCGGAGGCGCGCTCGTCGCCGTCGCCGCCGCCGCGGTTGGTGGAGTCGCGGCGGATGAGTTCCCGGGCGAGGTGGAGTGCGTCCTCCCCCGCTGCCGCGAGGCCGTCGCTACTGTCTGGGGAGGGTGTGACGGGGTGGCCCACGGGCTCGGCCTCGCTCTCGGTGCGGTGGTGCTGACTGGGTGCGGGACCACGGTGGTGAATGGTGATCCCCTGCCACAGTTCTACCCGTAGCGGGCTTCCATCGCATTCGATATCAGCGTGGTCACCGCTTTGAAGCACCGGATCATCTCGTAGGCGTCCGGCGAGGTGTACCGTACCCGCCGGACACCGGTACGGGTGACACCCGGGACGATGGCGGCGGCCTGGGCGAGCTGGGCGGAGTCCACCTCGACCTCGACGGCCCGGGGGGAGGGCTCCGTCGGGTCCAGGTGCCCGGCCAGCGCCATGGCGCCGCGGGCCGCGGCCCTGATGTCCCGGGCGGTCCGCGCGGGGGGACGACAGCGCGCGGCGTACCTGCTGACGTGGTCCTTGACCGCGACGGTGCGCGCGAACGGGGCGTAGGAGGCGGCGTCCTCACAGGTGCGGTCGTCCCCCGTGACCAGGATGACGGGGGTGCCGTACTCGGCGACCACGGCGGCGTTGAGGCGGCCCTCCCCGGCCGGTTCGCCGTCCAGCCACACACCGGTCACCGCGTTGGGCAGGTAGGTGTGGGCGAGCACGCCCTCGTCGCCGGCGCCGCAGTGGTAGCCGAGGAAGACCACGCCGTCGCAGTCCCCGGACTGCACTCCCTCGACCATCGAGAGCTCCTTGTGGCGCCCGGTGATCATGGTGGCGTTCTCGTTCAGCTCCTCCAACAGGAGGTTGCGCATGGTGGAGTGCGCCTCGTTGACCAGGACCTCGGTGGCGCCGCCCTCGAACAGCCCCTCCACGGCGGCGTTCACGTCGCTGGTGAACATGGACCGGCAGCGCTGCCACTGCTCGGTGCCCGGTTCGACGTCGGCGGGCCAGGTGACGCCCGTCGCGCCCTCCATGTCGGCGGAGATGAGAATCTTCACCCGGCCGACACTACGCCCCGGCCCGCCGGGAGGTCCACAGGCGCGGGCCCACCCCTTGCGGCACGGGTCCGGCGGCCGTACCGGGCGGCCGGCGGTGCGGGAACGGGGACGGGCCCCGGAGCCGTGCCCGGGGGCCCGCGGGCACCGCGCGCCTACGGCAGGGTGAGGATCTCCGTGCCGGTCTCGGTGACCACCAGGGTGTGCTCGAACTGGGCGGTCCACCTGCGGTCGGCGGTGACGGCCGTCCAGCCGTCGTCCCACATGTCGTACTCCACGCCGCCGAGCGTGATCATCGGCTCGATCGTGAAGGTCATCCCCGGCACCATCACGGTGTCCGCGCGCGGGTCGTCGTAGTGCGGGACCACCAGGCCCGAGTGGAACTCCGGGCCCACGCCGTGGCCGGTGAAGTCGCGGACCACGCCGTAGCCGAACCGCTTGGCGTACGACTCGATGACCCGGCCGATCACGTTGATCTGGCGGCCCGGGCGGCACGCCTTGACGGCGCGCATCGTCGCCTCCCTGGTCCGCTCGACCAGGAGCCGGTGCTCCTCCGCCACGTTCCCGGCCAGGAACGTGGCGTTGGTGTCGCCGTGCACGCCGTCCTTGTACGCGGTGATGTCGATGTTGACGATGTCGCCGTCGGACACCTCGGTGTCGTCGGGGATGCCGTGGCAGATCACCTCGTTGAGGGACGAGCACAGCGACTTCGGGTAGCCCTTGTAGCCGAGCGTGCTGGGGTAGGCCCCGTGGTCCAGCAGGAACTCGTGGCCGATCCGGTCCAGCTCGTCGGTGGTCACGCCGGGCTGGACGTTCTTGCCGACCTCTTCGAGGGCCTGCGCCGCGATCCGCCCGGCGACCCGGATCCGCTCGATCGTCTCGGGGGTCTGCACGTCCCCCAGGACGCCCTCCACCGGGTACTTCTGCCCGACGTACTCCGGCCGGGCGATGGAGGAGGGGACCGAACGTTGTGGGGAGATGCGCCCAGGCACCAGCGGAGTAGTCATGAACACTGATTGTAGTTCGTGGGTGCGCCCGCCCGGCGTCGGCGAGGTGCCGCCCCGGGGTGTGAGGAGCACCCCACTCCGGGTAGACCCGCGACGAGGAACGACCTACGGAGAGGCGGACGAGCGTGAGCGACCCACAGGACGACGGCTGGTGGTACTGCCTGACCCACGACAGGGTCGAGCACGGTGCCGGGTGCCCCAACCGGGAGCGGATGGGCCCGTACGCCGACGAGGCCACGGCGGCCCGCGCGCTGTCGATCGCGGCCGACCGCAACGAGGAGTGGGACACCCAGGACGAGCGCGAGGCGGACGGGCCTTGGTGAGGGCCGACGGGCCCCGCGCCAAGGCGCCTCTGGCAGGATCGGGCCATGACTGAAGAGAGCACACCCGAGAGCACGGACATCGCGGGGCAGACCATCGCGGTCCTGGGCGGGACCGGCGACCAGGGGCGCGGCCTCGCCCGCCGGTTCGCCCTGGCCGGGCACACCGTCCTCATCGGGTCCCGTAGCGCCGAGAGGGCGGACGAGGCCGCGCGCGCACTGGTGGAGGGGGAGTCCTCCCGGGTGGACGTGCGGGGCCTGGACAACGCCGCCGCCGCGGCCGGGGGCGACATCGTCATCGTCGCCGTGCCGTGGGACGGGCACAGGGAGCTGCTGGAGGGCCTGGTCGAACCCCTCGCGGGCAAGATCGTGGTCGACTGCGTCAACCCGCTCGGGTTCGACAAGAAGGGCTCCTTCGCGCTTGAGGTCCCGGAGGGGAGCGCCGCCCAGCAGGCGGCCCTGATCCTGGACGGGAGCCGGGTGACGGCCGCCTTCCACCACGTGTCGGCAGTGGTCCTGCTGGACCCCGCGGTCGACGAGGTGGACCTCGACGTCCTGGTGCTGGGGGAGGACCGCGCCGCCACCGACGCGGTGCGCGCCCTGGCCGAGCGGATCCCCGGCGTGCGCGGCGTCTTCGGCGGACGGCTGCGCAACGCCCACCAGGTCGAGGCGCTGACCGCCAACCTGATCGCGGTCAACCGCCGGTACAAGACCCACGCGGGCCTGCGCGTCACCGGCCTGTGAGGGTCCGGATCGTGAG
>NZ_JBHXQY010000051.1:0-32220 GCF_042716955.1 Nocardiopsis sp. NPDC058631
GTCCTGGGGCTCGGCGCTCCCTTGGCAGGTCAGAGGGGGTGCGCCGCCACGGTCGGTCGCGGCGGCGCGACCGTGGGCGCGTCTTGCCCAACAGGTCGTGAAGCTGAGCTGAACAGCCGAGAACAGGTCTTCAGGTCCGACCGGTTCGGGGTCACCATGAGTGTGTGTCTGCCCTGCATCCCCACCACACACCGGCGGCGCACCCTTCGGGACACGGTGCGGTCCCCCGGCGTTCCCCCGGTGCCACCGGCCCGTCGGACTCCCCCGGTCCGTCCCGCGCTCCCGGCTACCGGCCCGTCGTGGACCTGGACTCGGGCGCGGTCGTCGCGGTGGAGGTCGTCGCCGCCCCGCCCTCCCCCGAGGTCCCCGGCGGCCCGCCGTCCGCGGGGATGGGCGTCCACGAGGGGACGGCCGTGGCCGACTGGTTGCTGGGTCTGGTCGCGGAGGCGGCCGGGACCGAGAGCCTGCTGCCGCTCGTGCTTCCCCTTCCCGCGCGGATCCTGACCGCGGGGGAGGGTTTCGTCGCCCTGGTGGAGAGCAGGATACGGCGGGCCGGCCGGCGTCCGCGCGACATCACCCTCCTGCTCGGAGCCGACCTGGCCGACCTGCCCCGGTCGGTGATCGTGCCGGGGGTGGCGCGTCTGCGGGCTGCCGGGTTCCGGTGCGGCTTCGGCACGGCGATGGTGCGACCCGACGTCGTGGTCGAGGCGGCCCCCTTCCTGATGCGGATCGACCCCGGGATCGTGTCCGGGGTGGCGACCGACCAGAGGCACGCGACCGTGGTGGAGGGCCTGGCCCGGATCGGGCGGGGCAGCGGCGTGTACGCGATGGCCTCCGGGGTGGACTCGGCCGAGGACGTGCTGCGGTTGCGCGCGTGCGGGATCCGGGTGGGGACCGGGGCGTTCTTCGCCGACCGGACCTGGCGGCCCGGGGAGCGGGTGACGCCCGTGCCCGAGCCGACGGCCGGGCAGGGGAGGGAGGAGGACGCGGGGCCGCGCGTCACCGAGTTCATGGTCCCTCCGGTGGGCTTCGACTCCGACACCACCACCGAGCAGGTGCTGGAGGCGTTCACGGGCGATCCGGCGCTGAACAGCGTCATCCTCATCGACCACCGTGAGCGGCCCGTCGGGGTCATCGACCGGACCCGGTTCCTGCTGTCGATGACGGGCAGGTACGGACACGCCCTGCACGCCAAGCGCCCGGCGCTGCGGCTCGCCGAGTCGCCGCGTACGATCCCCGCGTGGATGACGGCTCTGGCAGCGCTTCGCGTGGCGGGCCAGGACACCGAGCGGGTCTACGACGACCTGGTCGCGACCAACTCCTACGGGCAGTGCCTGGGAGTGGTGCACATCAGCGACCTCATCCAGTCCCTCTCCCGGAGCTAGGCCGTGTTCCGCGGATCATTCCGGGCTCGCAACCGCCAGGCTGCCTCTCGCTGCGCCGACCACGCTTGGACAGCCAGACCCGGGCTGACCTGCGCTACTCGTCTTGCGAGAGATTGCCTGGAGGCCGCTCGCGGCGATCGGCGCAAGCGCCGAATCAACCGAAAGCATCCACGGAACACGGCCCTAGGGGAAGCCGGGCTCCCCGGCCCCGCGCCACAGGGCGACCTGTCCCGGCGGTCCGCGGGGTCGCGCTCTGCGCGGCGGGGGGACGCGCCCGGGGACGGGTGGCTGCCGTGGGGAGCTCACGGGGCGGGGTCCGCCCCGCTCGGATCCGAGCGGGGCCCCGGCGGGGCCCCGCAGGGGTCAGTCCACGGGGTCCGGGCCCTTGGTGCCCGAAGGACTGCTGGTGGGAGCGGCCCCGTCCCCGGAGGTGTACGCGTCGTAGTTCGCTTCCAGGATGCCGCCCTGGGCCACCGCCCTGGCGATCTCGGCCCGGGTGGCCTCGTCGTTGAGGTAGTCCAGTTCGGGGCGCTTGGGCAGGCGCCCGTCCCCGGAGGAGCGGCCCATGAGGCGTCGCCGCAGCCACGGCACCCCGTACTGGCGGGCCCAGCGGCGGTTCTCGCGGCGGCGCAGGATGCGGGGCAGCTGCTGCGGCGGGGTGCTCCAGGGGTCGGTCCAGGACTCCCGCGGCCCCATGGGGAACCCCAGGAGGTCGGCGATGCGGGCGGAGACGATCTGGTGGCCGGCGCCGTTGAGGTGCAGGCGGTCCTCGTTCCAGGCCCGGGAGTCGGTGAGGGCGTTGAGCGCCCACAGGTCGACGATCTCCGTTCCGGTGCGCTCGGCGACGGCGCGCATGTGCATGCTGAAGACCGCGATGCGTCCGCGGTAGTAGCGCAGGACCGGGATCCAGCCGGTGTCGTGCCCGGACAGGATCACCACGCGGATCCCGGCGTCGCGCAGCTGGCGTATACCCCACTCGAAGTGCTCTGCGAGCTGGTCGAGGTCGCCGCCCGGGCGCAGGACGTCGTTGCCGCCGGCGAGAACGGTCACCAGGTCGGGCTTCCACTCCAGCGTCTGGGCGAGCTGCTCACCGAAGATGTGCCGCATGCGCCGTCCCCGCACGCCCAGGTTGGCGTACCGGAAGTCCGGGGAGATCGCGCCGAGGTGCTCCGCGAGACGGTCCGCGAATCCGCGGTACTCGCCGTTGGGGCCGCTGTCGTCTTCCATCCCCTCGGTGATGCTGTCACCGATCGCGACGAAGGACCGGATGACGTCCGGTCTGCTCGCGCGAGCGGCCACTGGGGGATTCGTCTCTAGGTCTGTCACGTCAACCAATCATCCGGCTCGACCGTCCCACGCCTGCACAGCGCCGAGGGTGCGCGGGTACGGAATCCTGGTACGGGTCGCGGTCTGCCGCTGACCCAGGTCCGAACACCGTCGACCCCTGGTCGGCCGCGGAGCGCGGCCACCCGGCCGAAGGTCGTTCGGGCGAGGACAGTGCCCGACCAGCATACCCACGACCGGCGTCAGAACGCCTGACTCGGGGACCTGCCGGCCCGCCCCGGGACGTCCCCACTCCCGGGCCCCTCCACGCACGCCTGTTTCACGGGGAGGGCAGGCGTATGACGGCACAGTGAACTACAACGACCAGTCGATGCGATATGAGCCATAGGTCTGTTATGAACTAGCTCACACGCCGATTCCGCCTCCGGGCACCGATCCCCCTTGTCACGGTGACCGCACGGCGCGGTCACGGAGAGGTCGCCGCAGACCGGGGCGGCCTGGGGGTACCCATGCGGCTCCGGGGCACGTACGATCTCGGAGAAGTGCTCACGGCACCCCTGTCCCCTGGCTCGCCGTGCCCACCCGTGGCACACCGGATCGGCTCACGGTCCGGTCCCACCCGGGTGAAGGGCGCGTACTGTGGTGCATTGAACCGAAGGCCCGTGCGGTTCCTCCCCAATTCACGTGCAGACACCAGGAGGTCGAGGTCCCCAGCGGATGAACGCCGTCTCTCCGATCTGCCTCGTCGACCTCGCTCCCGCCCTGCGGTGGTCGAGGTCGCCGGATGTGGCTCCCCTGCTCCATCACGACCGGTTGATCGACGGCTGGTGGCACTCGCTGCCGGTCGCGCGCGTCCTGGACATCGCGGGCCCGCCGTGGCTGGCCCACGGCATCGCGCGCCTCGCGGTCGAGCAGTGGGGACACATCCCCCTCTCCGAGTTCCTGCCGAGCCTGCGTACCCAGCAGGTGACCTGCGCCGACCTCGCCGAGCCCGTGCGCGGTGCCGTCACCGCCACCGCGGGCGACTGGGACCGCCTCATCTCCACCCCGCCGCAGGAGATCGGCGAGTGGCCGCTCTCCGGCTGCGGGGTCCTCGACGTCGTGAGCACGGTGGCCTGGCGGGCCCTCCAGCCCTGCTGTGAACTCCCCGGCGGACCCACCCCCTCACCGGCCCTGATGCTGGAGGCCGTGCGCACCATCGCGCACTGGATCCCCGACACCGTGCCGGACCACGTGCGCAGTGCCCTGGAGTACCTCAGTGCGGCCACCGGCGCCGACGGCGCGGCCACGGCCACCGACTCCACCGGCTACGGCTCGACGCCGCCGCAGACCCCCGCCACCCGGGCGATCCGCACCCTCAGGGCGCTGCGGGCCCAGCGCGAGGAGCGGGGCGGGGCCGAGGCGCCGTTCCCGGAGGAGGTCGCCGCCAACGGGCACGGCGACGCCGCGCCCAACGGCATGGTGAGCTCCGCCGCGATGATCCCCGGCTCCGCCCTGGGCTCCGACCCGGCCGGCGCCGACAGCGGCCCGGGCGACCTGCGGTCCCAGTTCCGGAGTTCCCTGGTGGGCCCCGGCCGCACCCTGCGCCGCCCCAGCTTCGGCCCGCCCAAGGCCATGCGGCCCGACCACGTCGAGGAGCGCCCCCCGGCCCCCGCCCTGGGCCAGCACCCCCTGGTGGACCTGGTCGAGGAGATGTTCCGCTCCTGGCCCGACCTGGAGCGCACGGTCGCCGCCGAGCGCCTCTTCGCCACCGACCCCATCAGCATCCGGGTGCTCTCCGAGCAGATCGCGGTCGACGTGACCGAGATCCGCGGCGCCCAGCGCAAGGTCGAGGAGCGACTTCTGCGCTGGCTCAACTCCCCCGAGGGAGCGGCGATCACCAAACACATGCGGGAGCTGTCGGACCAGCTGGGGTCGGCGACCACCATCGACCGGCTGATCAACGCGCACTCCGACCACCCGGTGGACGTGCCCACCCTGCACACTCCCCTGTGGCGGGTGATCATCACCCTGTTCACCGACCGCCGCATGCACAACGGCTGGTTGATCGCCGACGACCCCAACCGTCTGCGCTGGCAGACCCGCGAACTCCTGGGTGACGCCCCCAACATGACCGAGGCGGGCCTGCGGCTCGGCCGGATCGGCATCCGCCAGCAGGAACTGCGCGCCTGGCTGCTGAGCACCCCCGGGGTGAGCCTGAAGGACGGACACGTGTTCGTCGACCCGTCGGTGCCCATGGAGGCGCCCACCAACCACCCGGGCCACATCGCCCCGGAGGACCCGGGGGCCACCACCGAGAACGGACTGCCGATACGGCGCCGCCTCGACGGCCAGCCCGCCCCGGCACAACCCGAACCCTCCACCACCCCCGACCACCATCCCGCACCCGCCCACGAACAGGGCGTGGGGTCGTTCGGTCCTCCGGGGCACGAAGCCCACCGCCCCGTGCTCCTGGGACAGCCCCACGGCATGGACCCGGCCCTCCAACCGGTGCTCGCCTCGCACGCCCCCGCCCCACGTCCCGGCGCGAGCGACCCCGCGATGGCGGCCCGCTGCTTCCGCGCCCCGGACGGGCGCTGGTGGCACCGCATCGACATCACCGCCGACCACCTCAACGGTGCTCCCGTCGCCGTGCCCAACGGCTATGCCACCCATCTGGGGCTCCAGCCGGGCCGCCTGCTGTGCCTGACGGCGCCGGGGGCGGATCTGCTGGTCCTCGTCTGGAGGGACCAGCCCGCGTTCGACTCGCTGCGTCCGCTGCTGCGCCGTCAGGCAGCCCAGCCCGGCGACCGCATGTTCATCACCGTGGCGGGTGACAGGCTGGACGCGCGCAAGCTTCCCGCCACCGACCTGAGCGGGTACACCACCGCGGCCCGCGCCCTGCACCTGAGCGGGTACACGGCGCCCGCCTCCACGGACGACGCCCTCAAGATCCTGTCCCGCCGGATCACCGACCACGACGACGACGCGCTCGCCGACCCGCAGTCGCTGATCGACCTGTTGACCCTGCGCGGGGACAACGACATCGCCGGGGAGCTGCGCTCGGGGCTGTTCGCCGCGCACTAGGCGTGCTCCGCCCTCGACGCCCCGGGACCGCCGTCCCGGGGCGTCCTTCGTCGTGCCCGCACCCGCCCGGCGCCCCGCCCGGCGCCCTGTCCGGAGAAAAAGCACACCCGGGGGTGTCCCACCAGGGGACGGGCCATGTAGGTTAGCCTCACCTAAGTATGAATCGAGGTGGTTCCCCTGTCCACGTACCAGCACCTGGCTCCCCCGCCCGCGGAACGCGCCCGGGCGGTCCTGAGCCGTCCCAACCCCGTGACCGTGACGACCCAGGACCACGCCGTCCACCTCGACGAGCCCGCCTGCCACATCCACCCCAACGGGTCGGTGAGCCTGCTGGTCCCCGACCGCCACCTGCTCCTGGAGCGGGTCGGCCGGCACACCACCGCCGCCACGGTCGAGTTCACCGACACCGCCCCGGTGCTGCTGCGCGACCGCACGCGCTCCCTCCTCTGGATCAGCGGCACCCTGACCCGCCTGGACCACCCGACGGCTCGCCTGCGCGCCCTCCGCCTCCTGGGCGAGGACCCCGACGAGCGGCTGCTCGACATCGGCCACGGCCGGACGATGGTCGCGCTGGAGCCCTACCTGGTGGTGCACTCCGACACCGACGGCTGCCACCTCCTGGGCACGGACGAGTTCGTCCGGGCCCCCGCGGACCCCTTCGGGCGCTGGGAGGGGGAGTGGCTGCGCCATCTGGAGGAGGACCACCCCGACGTCCTGCACGCGATGGTCATGCGCTCCCCCGGGCCCCTGCCCCCCGGACGCCCCCGCCCCCTGGGTGTGGACCGCTACGGGATCAGGCTCCGTTTCGAGGGCCCCGACGGCGACGTCGACGCCCGGCTGCCCTTCAGCAGGCCCGCGGACACCCCCCACGACGTCGCGGCCGAGGTCCACGGCATGGCGGGCCTCCCCCACCACTGCGGTTCCTGAGGGAGCAGCCCGCGCCGCGCCCCCGGAGCCGCGCGGTCGCGCTTTCACGCGATCCGCCTCAGACGTTGAAGCCCAGCATGCGCAGCTGGTCCCGCCCGTCGTCGGTGATCTTGTCCGGACCCCACGGCGGCATCCAGACCCAGTTGATCTTGACCTCGCGCTCGAACTCGTCGAGGGCGTTGTGGGCCTGGTCCTCGATCACGTCCGTCAGGGGGCACGCCGCACTGGTCAGCGTCATGTCCAGGGTGATGACCCGGTCATCGGCGTTCACCCCGTACAGCAGCCCCAGGTCGACGACGTTCACGCCCAGTTCCGGGTCGATCACGTCCTTGAGCGCCTCGCCGATCTCCTCGGCCAGCGCCTCCGCCTCCGGGGAGAGCGGCGCGGTCTCGGGGGCCTCGGGAGCCTCTGCGGCCTCGGCCGTTGTCGTCTCGTTCTCGCTCATCAGACGCCTTCCTTCTCCAGGGACTGCGACACCGCGTCCTTCCATGCCATCCAGCCCAGCAGGGCGCACTTGACGCGCGCGGGGTACTTCGACACCCCGGCGAACGCCACGGCGTCCTCCAGGACGTCCTCGTCGGGCTCTCCCTTGCCCCGGGACTGCATCAGCTCCGTGAAGGCGTCCAGGGTGGTCATGCCCTCGGCGATCGTCCGCCCGATCAGCAGGTCGGTCAGCACCGAGGTGCTGGCCTGGCTGATCGAGCAGCCCATCCCGTCGTAGGAGACGTCGCTGACGACGGCCTCCTTGTCGAGCCCGGCCGTGCCCTCGGCCGGGGTCAGCGCCACTCGGAGCGTCACCTCGTCCCCGCAGGTGGGGTTGATGTGGTGGGCCTCCGCGTTGTGCGGGTCCCGCAGTCCCTTGTGGTGCGGGTTGCGGTAGTGGTCCAGGATGATCTCCTGGTACATCGAGTCCAGCTGCATGGTCAGGGTGTTCCTCGCTCTAGGCCGTGTTCCTCGGCTCGCTGCGCTCGCGTGTTCGAGTGCCCAACGGCAAGCCGGGAACCCGGCGGCACTTGAACCAAAAAACCCTACCCCCGGGTTCCGAAGAACTTCTGTGCGGCCCTGATGGCCTCCACCAGCGCGTCCACGTCCTCCAGCGTGTTGTAGAGGTAGAAGGACGCGCGTGTGCTCGCCGGGACGCCCAGCTTCCGGTGCAGCGGCCACGCGCAGTGGTGGCCCACACGGACCTCCACGCCCCGGTCGTCGAGCACCTGTCCCAGGTCGTGCGGGTGGATGTCGTCCACGACGAACGACACCGCGCCGCCGCGGTCCACCGCCTCGGTCGGCCCGACGATCCGCACACCCTCCAGCGCCCCCACGTGCTTGAGCGCGTACTCGGTGAGTGCGTGCTCGTGCGCGGCGACCCGGTCCATCCCCACCTTCGACAGGTAGTCGCAGGCCGCGGCGAGGGCCACCGCCTGGGGAGCCATCGGCACCCCGGCCTCGAACCGCTGCGGCGGCTCCGCCCACGTGGAGTACTCCATGTGGACGACGCCGATCATCGATCCGCCCGTGATGAACGGCGGCATCGCCTCCAGCAGCTCCCGGCGCCCCCACAGGACGCCGATGCCGTTGGGGCCGAGCATCTTGTGCCCGGAGAACGCCAGGAAGTCGACGCCCAGCGCGGTGACGTCCACCGGCATGTGCGGAACCGACTGGCAGGCGTCCAGGACCGTCAGCGCACCGACCTCGCGGGCCCGGGCGACGATGCGGGCCACCGGGTTGACGGTGCCCAGCACGTTGGACTGGTGCGTGAACGCGACCACGCGGGTGCGCTCGTTGACCAGTTCGCCGATGCCGGACAGGTCGAGGCGGCCGTCCCCGGTCACCGGGAACCAGCGCAGCGTCGCCCCCGTGCGCCGGCAGAGCTCCTGCCAGGGCACCAGGTTGGCGTGGTGCTCCATCTCGGTGACGACGATCTCGTCGCCGGGACCCACCTGGAAACGGCGCAGCCCCTCGTCGGCGGTGGCGGCGTTGGCCATGGCGTACGCCACCAGGTTGATCGCCTCGGTGGCGTTCTTGGTGAACACCACCTCGCCGGCGTTCCCGCCGATGAACCCGGCGATGGTCTCCCGGGCCGACTCGTAGGCGTCGGTCGCCTCCTCCGCGAGCTGGTGCGCACCACGGTGCACCGCCGCGTTGTGGCGTTCGTAGAACTCACGTTCGGCGTCGAGCACCTGGCGGGGTTTTTGCGAGGTCGCCCCGGAGTCGAGGTACACCAGCGGACGCCCGTCGCGGACGGTCCGGGAGAGGATCGGGAAGTCCTCCCGGATCGCCGCGACGTCGAGCCGGCCCGCGCCGGCCCGACCGAACTCGCGGACTGTCGTCATGGGTTACGCGCCCGCCTTCACGAAACGCTCGTAGCCGTCGGCCTCCAGGACGTCGGCCAGCTCCGGACCGCCGGACTCGGCGATGCGGCCCTGGGCGAAGACGTGGACGAAGTCCGGCTTCACGTAGTTGAGGATCCGGGTGTAGTGCGTGATGAGCATGACGCCCATCTCACCGCCGGCCTTGGCGCGGTTGACGCCCTCGGAGACGACCTTGAGCGCGTCGACGTCCAGGCCGGAGTCGGTTTCGTCCAGGATCGCGACCTTGGGCTTGAGCAGCTCCAGCTGGAGGATCTCGTGGCGCTTCTTCTCACCGCCGGAGAAGCCCTCGTTGACGCCGCGGGCGGCGAAGGCCGAGTCGATGGACAGGTCCTTCATCGCGCCCTGGAGCTCCTTGGAGAACTGCCGGAGCTTGGGGGCCTCACCGCGCACCGCCGTGACGGAGCTGCGCAGGAAGTTGGACATGGACACGCCGGGGACCTCGACCGGGTACTGCATGGCCAGGAACACGCCGGCGCGGGCGCGCTCGTCCACGCTCATCTCCAGGATGTTCTCCCCGTCGATGAGCACCTCGCCCTCGGTGATCTCGTAGCGCGGGTGGCCGGCGATCGCGTAGGCCAGGGTGGACTTGCCGGAGCCGTTCGGGCCCATGATGGCGTGGGTCTCACCGGAGTTGATGGTCAGGTCGACGCCCTTGAGGATCTCCTGCCTCTCGTTCTCTCCGATGAGAACGTCGGCGCGCAGACCGCGGATTTCAAACTTCGTCATGTTCAGAGCCTCAGGAATTCTTCTCGTCCAACGACACGAGCACGTCGTCGCCGTCGATCTTCACGTCGTAGGTGGGAACTGGCTGGGTCGCGGGCGGGTTGATGGGCGCCCCCGAACGCAGGTCGAAGCAGGAGCCGTGCAGCCAGCACTCGATGGTGCCGTCCTCGACCTCGCCCTCCGACAGGCGGACCTCGGCGTGCGAGCACACGTCCCGCACGGCGAACACCTCGCCCTCGGAGCGGACCAGCGCGATGGGTGTCTCGTCGTCGGTCTCGATACCGAGGACCCCCTCCTCGGGGATCTCGGCGAGCTCGGCGACCTTCACCCAGCGACCGCCCTCACTCATGCTCGGCCAGCTTGCGCTCGACCTTGTCCATGATGCCCTCGCGCAGCTCACCGACCGGGATGCGGTTGATCAGCTCCAGGAAGTAGCCGCGGATGACCAGGCGGCGGGCCTCGTCCTCCGGGATACCGCGCGAGCGGAGGTAGAACAGGTGGATGTCGTCCAGGCGTCCGCTGGCGGCGGCGTGCCCGGCGCCCTCCACCTCGCCGGTGAAGATCTCCAGGTTGGGCACCGAGTCGACGCGGGTCCCGTCGGTCAGCTGGAGGTTGCGGTTGTGCTCGTAGGAGTCGGTACCGGTCGTGCCCTCGCCGATGATCACGTCACCGATCCACACGCTGTGCGCGCCCTTGCCGCTCAGCGCGCCCTTGTACTCCACCCGGGACCGGGTGTTGGACATGTTGTGGTCGATGAGCGAGCGGTGCTCGTGGTGCTGGCCGTCACCGGTGAAGTACAGGCCGTGGAGCTCGGCGTTGGCGCCGCGCCCCTTGTAGGCCACCTTCGGGGACATCCGGACCACGTCGCCGCCGAGGGTGACCACGATCGACTTGAACGTGGCGTCCTTGGCGACCTGGGCGTTGTGCTGGGACACGTCGACGGCGTCGCGGTCCCAGTCCTGCACGCTGATCAGGGTCAGGCGCGCGCCGTCGGCCACGTGGACGTCCACGCTGCCGGCACGGACGCCGGTGCCGGTCTGGTTGAGGACGACGATCGCCTCGGCCAGCGGCTTGACGTCGATGACGTACTGGTCGAAGCGGGTGCCGCCCCGGGCCTCACGGGAGATGACGACCGGTCGCTCCAGGGCCTTGCCCTGGGCGACGGTGACGACCGTGGCCTCCTCGAAGGAGGTGTAGGCCTGGGCGATCACGCGGTCGGCCGGGAACCCGGCGGTGCCGAGCCTGGCGTCGCCGCGGCCGACCGTCTCGACGGTGACGCCCTCGGGGGCGTCGATGTCGAGCTTGTCGGTGCCGTCGGCGACGGCGGTGCCGTCGTGCAGGCCCTTGAGGCGGCGGACGGGCGTGAAACGCCACTCCTCCTCGCGGCCGTTGGGGACGGGGAAGTCGTTCACGTCGAAGGACCCGTGGGTCGCCAACTTGGAGAACGGGATGTCCCCGAGGCCGTGGCTGTGGGCCTTGGGTTCGATGCTGGGGCCGGTCAACTTAACCAACCGCTCCTTCCATCTGAAGCTCGATCAGCCGGTTCAGTTCCAGCGCGTACTCCATGGGCAGCTCGCGCGCGATGGGCTCGACGAACCCGCGCACGATCATGGCCATGGCCTCGTCCTCGTTCATACCCCGGCTCATCAGGTAGAAGAGCTGGTCCTCGCTGACCTTGGAGACGGTCGCCTCGTGCGCGAGCTCGGCGTCGTCCTCGCGCAGGTCGTTGTAGGGGTAGGTGTCCGAACGGCTGACGGTGTCGATCAGCAGCGCGTCGCACTTGACGGAGGACTTGGCGTTGTGCGCGCCCTCCTGCACCTGCACCAGGCCCCGGTAGGAGGCGCGGCCCCCGCCGCGTGCCACCGACTTGGAGATGATGGTGGAGGAGGTGTTGGGCGCGCAGTGCACCATCTTGGAACCGGTGTCCTGGTGCTGGCCCTCGCCCGCGAAGGCGATGGACAGGGTCTCGCCCTTGGCGTGCTCTCCCATGAGGTACACGGCCGGGTACTTCATGGTCACCTGGGAACCGATGTTGCCGTCGATCCACTCCATGGTCGCGCCCTCTTCGGCGATGGCGCGCTTGGTGACCAGGTTGAAGACGTTGTTCGACCAGTTCTGGATGGTCGTGTAACGGCAGCGGGCGTTCTTCTTGACGATGATCTCGACGACCGCGGAGTGCAGCGAGTCCGACTTGTAGATCGGCGCGGTGCAGCCCTCGACGTAGTGGACGTAGGCGCCCTCGTCGACGATGATCAGCGTCCGCTCGAACTGGCCCATGTTCTCGGTGTTGATCCGGAAGTAGGCCTGGAGCGGGATCTCGACGTGCACGTTCTTGGGCACGTAGATGAACGACCCGCCGCTCCACACCGCGGTGTTGAGCGCGGCGAACTTGTTGTCGCCGGGCGGGATCACCGAGCCGAAGTACTCCTCGAAGATCTCCGGGTGCTCCTTGAGGGCGGTGTCGGTGTCGAGGAAGATGACACCCTGCTCCTCCAGGTCCTCGCGGATCTGGTGGTAGACGACCTCGGACTCGTACTGCGCGGCGACACCGGAGACCAGGCGCTGCTTCTCCGCCTCGGGGATGCCGAGCCGGTCGTAGGTGTTCTTGATGTCCTCGGGCAGTTCCTCCCAGGAGGTGGCCTGCTTCTCCGTGGACCGCACGAAGTACTTGATGTTGTCGAAGTCGATCTTGGACAGGTCCGCGCCCCAGTGGGGCATCGGCTTCTTGTCGAAGAGCTTGAGGGACTTGAGCCGGAGCTTGGTCATCCACTCCGTCTCGTCCTTCTTCGAGGAGATGTCGCGGACGACCTCCTCGTTCAGGCCACGGCGGGCGGTGGCCCCGGCCGTGTCGGAGTCGGACCAGCCGAACTCATAGTTTCCGATCCCTTCGAGCTCGGGATGCGCGATAGACGTCATGCGCGGACTCCTTCAGGACTCAGGTGTCCTTGTGGTGAACTGAGCCGCCCGCCCCCTGGCGGATGGCCTCTGACGCGGGGGTTTGGCTGTCCCCGCCCGCCACGTCGCCCCGAGGGGTGACGTGCGTGGTGCACACACCGTCGCCGTGGGCGATGGTGGCCAACCTGCGCACCGGGGTGCCCAGAAGTCGTGAGAAGGCCTCGACCTCGGCTTCGCAGAGCTGCGGGAACTCCGCGGCCACATGGGCGACCGGGCAGTGGTGTTGGCACAGCTGGTCGCCGCCCCCTGGTGCGGGCGCCCGGCCCGCGGTGGCGGCGTAGCCGTCGTTGGAGAGTGCCTCGGCCAGCAGACGGACGCGCTGTTCGGGGGGAACCGCGTCCAGCAGGGGCCTGTAGCGCCTCTCCAGATCGGCGACCTGACTCCGGGCGAACTCGCCGACGGCCCCGGCTCCCGCGGTCTCCGACAGGAAGCGGAGCGCGCTGGTGGCGAGGTCGTCGTAGGCGTGGACGAAGGCGTCCCGCCCGGCCTCGGTGATGGCGAAGACCTTGGCGGGCCGGCCCCTGCGGCGTTGTCCGCCGTGGGGTCGGGCGTCGCGGGACTCGACCATGCCCTCACCGGTCAGGTTGTCGAGGTGGCGGCGGATCGCCGCCGGGGTGAGACCGAGCCGCTCCCCCAGGGAGGACGCGGTGATCGGACCCTTCTCCAGGATGAGCCGCGCGACGCGGGCGCGGGTGCCGGTCTCGGCCCCCCGCTCGGATCCGGCCAGGGCACGGGGAACACTGCTCGCCTCGGGCATGGCGCTCCCCTCCCTGGTCGTACGCGGACTCGTGTTTTAGACAACATCAGTGTGGCCTAAATAAGTCCGTTGAGGCAAACGACCACTCATGCCCTTCATCACGAAGGTCAGGCTTGCCTAACAGGGGGTTCATCCGCCCGAAATCCGAGGCCGCCGCCCCGCGCGAACCCGGAACCGCTCCGAATGACCACATATTGATACGACCAACTCAGAATGTGGACTTTTCTCGTTCTCCGCGACGCGGGCGCCCCGGCCACCCGGTGCGGGCCGGTGAAGGGACCCGTCCGGCCGCACGTAAACTCAGGCCCCATGGACACAGCCGCGGTCGAGGTCGTCGACCTGGTCAAGCGCTACGGCGCCACCACCGCAGTCTCCGGCCTCACGTTCACCGCGCACCGGGGCGCGGTGACGGCCCTGCTCGGGCCCAACGGGGCGGGCAAGACGAGCACCATCGAGGTCTGCGAGGGGTTCCGTCGCGCCGACGGCGGACGGGTGCGGGTCCTGGGCCTGGACCCCGTCGCCGACGCCACCGCCCTCAAGCCCCGCGTCGGGGTGATGCCCCAGTCCGGCGGGGTCCCCACCGGCGCCCGCGCGGCGGAGTGGCTGCGCCTCATGGCCTCCTTCCACGCGAGTCCGATCGACCCCCGGGTCCTCCTGCAACGCCTGGGCCTGAACTCCGTGGCCACCACCCCGTTCCGCCGGCTGTCCGGCGGCCAGCAGCAGCGCCTGTCCCTGGCCTGCGCCGTGGTGGGGCGCCCCGAGCTGGTGTTCCTGGACGAGCCGACCGCGGGTCTGGACCCGCAGGCGCGCATGGCCACCTGGGACCTGGTCTCGGCCCTGCGCGAGGCGGGTGTGGCGGTCATCCTGAGCACCCACCACATGGAGGAGGCCGAACGGCTGGCCGACCACGTGGTCATCATCGACCGCGGTGCCGTGGCGGCCGAGGGCGCGCCCTCCGAACTCACCGGGGGACACCGCGAGGTGTGCTTCTCCAGCGCACCCCTGGACAGCGGGTCGCTCCTGGCCGCCCTGCCCGAGGGCAGCAGGGTCGCCGGCGGGGCCACCGCGGACGGCCGCCACGAGTACGTGATCACCACCGACGACGCCGACGCGCTCGGACCCGAGTTCCTGGCCACGGTCACCGCCTGGTGCGCGTCGGCGGGCGTCCTCGCCGAGGACCTGCGCGTGCGACGGCGTACCCTCGAAGACGTCTTCCTCGAACTCACGGGCAGGGAACTGCGCGACCAATGACCCAGCACACCTCCAGCACGACCGCGCGGGCCGCCGGCGCCGCTCCGACCACCGCCTCCCCCTGCGGTGACGCCTCGCTGTTCACCCCCGCGCCGGGGGCCGCGCCGATGTGGCGGATGGTCGCCTCCCAGGCCCGGATGGAACTGCGGGTGATGCTCCGCCACGGCGAGCAGTTCCTGCTGACCATGGTCATCCCCGTCCTCCTCCTGGTGGGGTTCAGCCTCACCACAGTCCTGGACGTGGGCGCGGGTCCCCGGGTGGACGCGCTCACGCCGGGCGTCCTGGCCCTGGCGGTGATGTCGACGTCGTTCACCGGCCTGGCCATCGGCACCGGCTTCGAACGGCGCTACGGGGTCCTGAAGCGGCTGGGGGCGACGCCGCTGTCCCGGTTCGGTCTCCTGGCCGCCAAGACCCTGGCCGTGCTGGGCGTGCAGGCCATCCAGATGACGGTGCTGTGCGCGGTGGCGCTGATGCTGGGCTGGTCCCCCGCCCTCGGCCCCGCGAACGTGCTGTCGGCGGTCGCCCTGGTGCTGCTGGCGACCGCCGCGTTCAGCTCGCTCGGGCTGCTCATGGCGGGCACACTGCGGGCGGAGGCGACCCTGGCCGGGGCCAACCTGGTCTACGTGCTGATGCTCGGACTGGGCGGGGTGCTCTTCCCGACCAGCAGCTTCCCCGGGCCGGTGGAGCAGGCCGCCTCGTTCCTGCCGATCACCGCCCTCAGCTCGGGGCTGCGGACCGCCCTCGCGGACGGGTCCCTCCCGGGCCCGGGGGTGTTCGCGGTGCTGGCCGTGTGGGCCCTGGTCTGCGGCCTCCTCGCGAGCCGCCTCTTCCGCTGGGAGTGACGGTGGCGGGGGCGCCCCGAACAGGGGCCGGGTGCGCCCCGACGGGGGCTGCGCGCACCCCTCGGCCTCCGCGCTCCTAGGATGGGGCGCATGCTCGACGTCGATGCGGTCACCGAGATCCTCCGTGAGGCGGCGGAGGCGGCGGTCCTCCCCCGGTTCCGGTCCCTGTCCGAGGGCGAGGTCGAGGAGAAGGCCCCCGGCGAGCTCGTCACGGTGGCCGACCGCGAGGCGGAGGAGCTGATCAGCGCCCGCCTGCAGGACGTCGTGGCCGCCCCGGTCGTGGGCGAGGAGGCCGCCTCCGACGACCCCGGGCTGCTCCGGGCCCTGCACCGGGAACCCGTGGTCTGGTTGGTGGACCCCGTCGACGGAACCCGCAACTTCGTCCGGGGCGACACCGGTTTCGCGGTCATGGCCGCCCTGGTCCACCACGGCGAGACCGTCGCGGCCTGGATCCTGCGCCCCACCGAGAACCGGGTCTACGTCGCCGAACGGGGCTCCGGCACCTGGCGCGACGGGGTACGGGTGCACCGGTCGCCCGCACCGACCGACCCGGCCCGCCTGCGCGGCGCGGTCCTGACGCGCTTCCTCGACCCCGCCGTGCGGCGGCGCGCGGAGGAGGCGGCTCCGCGGTTCGCGTCGGTGGGACCGGGCGCGCACTGCGCCGGGGTGGACTACCCGCGCCTGTTCGAGGGCGGTCAGGACTTCGTCCTGTTCCACCGGACCCTGCCCTGGGACCATGCGCCCGGCACCCTGATGCTGACCGAGGCCGGGGGCGTGTGCCTGCGCCCGGACGGCGGCGAGTACCGTCCGGGCGACGACACCGTCGGCCTGCTCAACGCCTCCGACGGCGAGTGCTGGAAGACCGTGCGGTCCCTGCTCGTCGGATGAGCTCCCCCGGGGGTCGGGACCGGCCGGCGGCCTCCCCCGGCCCGGTCAGCCCACGGGGAGAAGGCGCCACTGCTGGTGGGCGTGGGACCCGTCGGGTGCCTGGACGATCGCCGTACCGTTGTCGGGCGCGCCTCCCTGCCCTTCGAGGGCCTGGCCCGTGGCCCTGTTGACCAGGCGCACGACACCGTCCCCGACCTCGGCCACCGACCAGTGCTGGTTGGCGGCTCCGGTGCGGGTGAGCAGCGTCGCCGCAGGCTGGGCGGGGTCGGCGGAGACCTCCAGGACCTTGCCGCTCCCGACGCCCTCGATCTCGTAGAAGCCCTCCTCGTCGAGCGGGACGAACCTCCACTGCTGGTTCCCCGCGTCGTGGCGGTCCCACAGGTGGACGGGGGCGCCGTTGTCGGTGGAGGCGCCCACGACGTCGGCGACGCGGTCGCCGTGCACGTTCTGGAGGACGTAGACGAGCTCTGGGTCCATCCCCGCGGGGTGGACGTACTCCTCCTCTTCCTCCTCTTCCTCCTCGGGCTCCTCCGGTGCGCCGGAGGGCTGGACGAGGATGCCCGAGGCCACGCTCATCTCGGGCTCCTCCGCCCCGCCGGTGTCGGCGGCGAGGAGGCCGCCCGTGTAGCCGCCGATGAGGGCCACGAGGACGAGAGCCAGTGCTCCGGCGAAGAGCGGCCAGCTCGGCACGTACCGTTCCTGGACGCGGGGGACGCTGCGGGCTCGGCGTCGGGACATGTGAGGACACTCCAGCGGGCGAGGGGTGAGGGACGTGTCGGCCACGACCCCGCACCATTTGACACCACGTGACCCGCTACGCGCACGTTCGCCCTCCGTCCACGCCCCCGACGGACCTCGATAGGGTCCCGCCATGGAAGCCATCGGAGTCCCCTGGTTCATCGCGGTCCGGTACCTCGGCCCGCCGCTCCTTCTCCTGCTGGTGGGCGGTGCACTGCTCGTGTGGCGACCGCCCGCCCGCCGGGGACTGGTGTGGGCCGCGCTGGTGACGAACCTGGTGGCGGCGGCACTCCCGTTCCTGTGGATCGGGTTGCAGATCGTCACCGACCAGGCGGAACGGACGGTGTTCGGCCTGGTCATGACCCTGTTCCAGCCCCTGGTCGTGGTCGTCGCCTGGCTGCTGGTGCTGACCGCACTGATCCACCGCCCGCCCGCCGTCGCGGAGGCCGTCCCAGCCGCCGCGGTGGAGCGCGCCACCGCGGTGCGGACGGAGGGCCCGAAGACACGCACGCCGACCGGGGAGCGGCCCCAGGCGGTCGCCGGAACGAGGGCGGGCGCCCGGAGGGGGCGCCCGAAAACGTAGGATGACTGGTCATGAGCACTCCGGCCACTCCCCAGGAGCCCTTCTCCCTGCGGACCGCGGCGGAGGCGGTACCGCCGGTCTGGCTGGTGATGATCAGTATCGTCTCCGTGCAGACCGGCGCGGGGGTCGCCAAGAACCTGTTCGACTCGCTTCCCCCGGCCGCCGTGGTGTGGCTGCGGCTGCTCACCTCGGCCGTCCTGCTGGTCCTGCTGGTCCGCCCGGCGCTCCGGGCCCGCAGCCGGACCGACTGGCTGGTGGTGGTCGGCTACGGCGTCGCGCTGGCGATGATGAACTTCCTCATCTACCAGGCGTTCGCACGCATCCCCCTGGGGATCGCCGTCACCATCGAGTACCTGGGGCCGCTGGCCATCGCGATCCTGGGGTCACGGCGCAGGATCGACCTGGTGTGGGCCGGGCTGGCCGGGCTCGGTGTGGTGGCCCTGGGCCTGGAGTCGGGCTCCATGGACCCGCTGGGCATCCTGTTCGCCGTGCTCGCCGCGGTCGCCTGGGCGGGGTACATCCTGCTCAGCGCGGCGACGGGGCAGCGGTTCAGCGGTGCGTCCGGACTGGCGTTCGCCAGCGTGGTGGGTGTGGTGATCATGGCCCCGGCGGGGATCGCCGAGGGTGGCGCGGCCCTTCTGGACTGGCGGCTGCTGCTGTTCGGCCTGGTGGTGGGCGTCCTCTCCTCGATCGTGCCCTACACCCTGGAACTGAACGCCCTGCGCCGGATCCCGCCCCGGGTGTTCGGTGTCCTGATGAGCCTGCAACCCGCGGCGGCCGCGCTGGTCGGGCTTGTGCTGCTGGGTGAGCTGCTGTCGGTCTGGCAGTGGTTCGCGGTGGGCTGCGTGATCGTGGCGAGTGCGGGCTCCACCCGCACCTCCGCACGCGGCGGTGGCGGACCGGGGCGTGAGGACGTGCCGGTCACACCCCCGAACGAGGGCCGCCGGGAGGACTGAGGCCGGACCCGGGGCCGACCCGGTGCTTCCGGTGCGGGCCCCTCTCCGCCGACCGGTCGGAAGTACCTCCGCAAGGCCTCTCCCGGGCGGCAAGGACATCCACGGTGCGAGTGTCCCGCAAAGAGACCGCGACCTTCCCTTGGGAAACCCGGGGGACTACCGTGAGTTTCTGGTCGTAAGCAAACGGTTATCAAGGTGGTGGGTCGGCCGACCTCATCGAATTTGCCTGCGCTCGAAAGGGACAACATGCGCTCCGCTGTCAAGATCACGATGACCGCCCTGTTCACCGCCGGCCTCCTCGGCCTGGGTGCCGGTGCCGCCTCCGCCGGCGGCGGCCACGACGACCACGGTGACCACGGTGACCACGTGTCGTACGTGTCCTACGAGGCCTGCACCAAGCAGCAGAACTCCTTCGGTCTGCTCAACCTGAACCTGGACCTGCTCAACCAGTGCATCGCGAACTACAACAACAACAACTAGTTCCTGCCGGCCCCGGGCCCGCCTGCGGGGCCGGTCCGGGTGTCCGAGAGGCTGCCTGGGTGACACGGGCGTGTTCGCGGAGTAGGAGCGAACACTTCCCCGGCACCGAGGGCCCGACCCGCGGACACCCGGACACGGACCGAGGCGCGGGGCAGGTGCGCCAAGCGCACCCCCCGGCCGGTCGACGCGGGGGCGCCCCCGAGGGGCGTCCCCGCCCGGCATGTTCCCCGTCCCCACCCCTCCCCCGATCCGGAGCGGTTCCGCGCCCGGTCGGAGCCGTGACCTGCCCGACCGCCGGGGCCGCCCACCGGATCCGACGGCAATACCGTAAGGGGTAATTCCCAGAAGCACCTTACATTTGGTACTGTTCCTGCCGACGGTCTCGCTGCCACCACACAGGCACACCCGAGACCGGGGTCGAGGGTCCCGACAGTCGCGGGGCCCTTTCGCATGCCCGGCCCGCCTCACCGGCGGAGGAGAACACCCTGCCCGCCGGCCGCGTCGGCGAGCGGCACCGGGTGCCGTTCGCCGCCCCCACCCCCTCAGGAGAACCGTGCTGATCGAGAACCTGACCTGGCCGCTGGCCATCGCCCACCGCGGGGCCCGGTCGACCGCCCCCGAGAACAGCCTGGAGGCCGTCGCCGCCGCGATCGACGCGGGCTCCGACCTGATCGAGATCGACGTGCAGCTCGCCGCCGACGGAAGCCTCGTCCTGTGCCACGACACCACCCTGACGCGCACCCACGGCGTCACCCGTGCCGTGGCAGGACTGACCGCCACAGCGGTGAAGCGGTGGCCCATCAGGTCGGCCTCCCAGCTGGGGCTGACCGGCTGGCCGGACGTGCCCACGGTCACCCTGGCGGAGGTGTTCGCGCGCTTCGCCGGCGCTCCGGTGGCCTGGCTGATCGAGGCCAAGTACCCGGCGGACCCCACCGACGCCCAGCTCGACGCCCTCGGCGACGCCGTCGTCCGCGAGGTGTTCCGCTGGGGCCTGGCCGGCTCGGTGATCGTGCAGAGCTTCCAGCGGCGCCCCGGCCTCCGGGCCATCGCGGCCGGGCTCCCGGCCGGGTACATCGAGACCGCCGGCGGATCCGACCCGTACGACCTCGCCGCCCAGGGGTTCGACTACTACGGGATACGCAAGGACGCCCCCGCCGAACGCATCGCGGCGGCGGCCGACGCCGGGCTCCGCCCCCTCGTCTACACCGTCCTCAGGCGCAGCGAGCGGGACCTGGCGCTCTCGCAGGGTGCGGCCGCAGTCGTGACCGACGACCCGCTCTACCTGTCCGACCGGGCCCCGGGCCCGGACCTGTACCAGCTCGGCACGTGGCCGCACGGGCACCTGCCCTCCCCGGTGAACCCCGTCAAGGGCGTGCTCACCGGGGCGGCCCTGGAGATGGCACCCGCCCGCATGGAGACGGGGGTGCCGGAGAACTACACCGCCGCGGTCCTCGGATCGGCGTCGCACGGGACGCCTCCCGCGTCGTGGACGTGGGACGTCCAGGTCGCCCTCTTGGCGGCCACCAGCTCCACCCGCTCGGCGCAGATCCAGATCTGCATGGACTCCGACGTCGGTTACCACGACGACGACCACACCCGGATCGGCGCGTACAACGTCCTGCTCCGCCCGAACGGCACCCTGGACATCTACCTGGCCGACCCCGACAACGGCGGTGGGACCGCGCCCCGGCTCGCGACCGCCTCCGGGCCGGCCGTGCCGGTGGGCACGTCCCCGGTGTACGTGGCGCTGGGGATCGAGGTCACCCCGACACAGATCACCGTCCGCCGCCGGGGCACGTCGAGCGTGGCCACCGCCACCCACGCGAAGTACCGGGGCGGGTACGTCGGAGTCGGGGTCCGGTCCGTCCGGGCCAGGTTCGTCCCGGGGCCGAGAACGTGACAGACAGGCGGGCGCGGCCGTGGTGCTCGGCGTGGGAGAAGGCGGTCACCCGGTCTCCGGCTGATCCTGGCTGTAACCCGGAAGAGAGAAGGAACGCCGTGTTCACTGTCGTGTTCTGGAAGGGCGCCGCGGAGCGTGCGGCCAAGTCCGCCGCACAGGCCCTCATCCTGTTCTGGGGTCTCGGCGACGGACTGCTCAGCCTGTGGTCGGTGAGCCCCGTCGAATCGCTGGGCATCGCCGCCGGCGCGGTGGTGCTGTCGCTGTTGACCTCGGTCCTGTCCAGCGGCGCAGGCCCCGCCGGGTCGCCGTCGCTGGTCCACGAGCAGCCCGTGGCCTGAGGACCGGCTCCTCCGACGGCCTTCTGACACACGGATACCCCTCCCTCGCCGAGGACCGGAAGCGGCGATGCGTCGTCCACTCCTCCCAGGGGGTGTGCGTCGGTGTTCGGCACCTCGACCCGGCCCCGTGCAGACGCCGGCACCCCGCTTCTCCTCCGGGAGGGGCGGGGCGCTCCCGTGCGGGGATCGGTCGAGGTCGACGCGCACCCCGTCGTCGGGGAACGCCTCCCCGTTCACGGGCATGTGGCCGACCTCCGGGCCGGTCGGCACGTCGTAGGCCAGGCGTCCGCCCACCGTGCTGCCCGGGTCCGCCTCCTCGAACAGGCCCGGACCGTCGGAGGCCGGGAGGTCGCTGCTGTACACGGAAACGTCCGCGTGCCCGGCGGGACCTCCCGCAGCGCGCGGCCCCGCCCCGTTCCCCGCCCGACTCCGGCCGGATCGGTGCAGGTGAAACGCTCGTCCGGGGTCCGGTGACGTCCGACTGGAGCATGTACTACGCTCTGTCGTATGTCTGATTCCCCGGCCTCCGCGACGCTGGCCACGAACACGCTCCCCCCGCTCGCGGCGGAGGACATCATCCTCCTCGGCGCCCCCCTGTGGGCCTGGCAGATCGCCGTGGCCGCCGCCGGGGTCCTGGCCCTGGTCCTCCTGGCCCGGACCATCTGGAACCCCACCAGCAGGTCCCTGCGCGCCTGGACGCTCGGCAACATCATGGTCAACGCCGGGATCGCCGTCACGGGCGCCACCGTGCGCGTCACCGAGTCCGGGCTGGGCTGCTCGGAGTGGCCCAAGTGCACCCCCGACAGCTTCGTGCCCATCGACACCGGCCACGCCGCGTTCAACGCCGCCGTCGAGTTCGGCAACCGGACGCTCACCTTCGTGGTCCTGGCGGTCGCCGTCATCACGTTCATCGCCGTCATGCGGATGTCCCCGCGCCGCCGCGACCTGGTCCGGATGGCCGCCATCATCCCGTTCGGCGTCCTCGGCCAGGGCGTCGTCGGCGGCATCACCGTGTGGACCGACCTCCACCCCGCCTCGGTCGCCACGCACTTCCTGCTGTCCATGGTGATGACCTTCATCACGGTCGCCCTGTACGTGCGCTGCCAGGAGCCCGAGGGCCGGCCGCAGATCTCCGTCGGCCCCATGCTGCACGCCATCAGCGTCGGCCTGGTCGTGATCGGCTTCCTGCTGCTGGTGGCCGGCACGGTCGTCACCGGATCCGGCCCGCACGGCGGCGACGCGGCCGCCCCCCGCTTCGGGTTCGACATCCCGGTCGTCACACGCATCCACTCCGCGCTGGCCTGGCTCACCCTCGTGGGCGCCCTGGCGGCCACCGCCATCGCCTTCCGCGGCGGCGCCCGCCGCCCCGTCCGGATGAGCAGCGCCGCCCTGGTGGCGGTCGTCCTCCTCCAGGGGGTCCTGGGCTACACCCAGTACGCCCTCGGGCTGCCCGAGGCGCTCGTGGTCCTGCACGTGCTCGGTTCGGCCCTGACCTGGGTGGCCGTCTCCCGGCTGTACTTCTCCACCAGCCGCCTGGTACCCGTCGGCGAGGTCCTCGACGACGGCTTCAGCCCGGCTCCGGCCGGTCCGGCTGACCGTGACGGGGGACGTACTCCTGCTGGCTCCTCGCCTGGGCGATGACGTGCGCGAAGTCGGCCCGGCGCAGGAACCCGGAGTCGGTCGGCTTCTCCGCCCACCCCGGGGTGACCGGCTGGGGCACACGTCCCAGGAAGGTGTCCCGGGCCACGTGCATCAGTGCGAGGAAGGAGTCCCTGCGGACCTTCCAGTCCGGGCGCTCCAGCCCGGCCTCCAACTTCTGGTGCAGTAGGGCGAGCTCGGTCGCGGCCAGCTGGTACTCCTTCATCGCCGTCCGGCCCCTGCGCCCGGCGTTGCGGCCCGCCCACTCGCGGGCCCGGCGGCGCCCCTGCATGGAGCTGAGCATGGTGATGTCGGACGGCGTGACCAGACCGGTGGAGATGTAGGGCGGCAGGTGGTGGTCGATGGCGCTGATCTGTCCGCGGCGGTCGCGGGCGGCCAGCGCCAGGATGCCCATCAGCACCGCGAACAGCACCACGTAGGCGACCGCCAGGCCGTACCAGCCGAAGCGCGTGGACGCGTTCCACAGACCGTGCAGCAGGACCGCCAGGGCCCAGCCGCCGACCGGTGCCAGCAGGCGCAGGCGGCCGGTGCGCATGGCCGCGTAGGCCACCCCGATACCGATCATCGCGGTGTAGACCGGGTGGCCGAACGGAGCGACGATCCCGCGGATGGCGAAGGTCGCCACGAGGGTCCCGTCGAAGAACGCGCTCAGGAAGTACAGGATGTTCTCGGTGAAGGCGAAGCCGGTGGCGACCATCCCCGCGTAGACCACTCCGTCGGTAAACGTGTCGATCTCGTTCCTGCGGCGCCACAGCAGGATCAGCAGCACCATGCCCTTGGCGCTCTCCTCGACGAGCGGCGCCACCACGGACGTGCCCAGGAATCCGCCGAGGTCCTGACCGAACAGCGGCACAGTGACGTGGGCCAACCCCCAGCCGTTGAGCAGCAGGGAGGCCACCACGGCCACTCCCGCACCCCAGGCGAAGGCGAAGAACAGCACCCAGCCGGGCTCGGGCTCGATCCGGTCGAGCATGAGGATGAGCGGCACGAGGATGCAGACCGGGATGACGGCGGCGACCAGGCTGACGACGAATCCGGTGGCTCCGTCGATGCCCGCCGCGGCCCCGCCCGCCATGGCGAGCAGCCACAGGTAGACGAGCATGCCGAACATGCACACCACGCTGACGGTGGTGCCCAGGATGAGGGTCGTCGAGTAACGGGAGCGCCGGCCCTGGAGGATGGCCTTGCTGTCGAGTCGGGGCATGGGCACCGATCGTAGCGGGAACCGCGACGAGCACGTGTTCCACCCCGGGAGGCGGGGACGGAAGGCACGGGACCCGGGCGCCGGGGGCCGGGCACAGCGGCGCGCGAGGACGCGAGGGGCACCGGGCCGGGCGCAGCGGAGGCACGCGCCGGTCCCCTCGCACAGCACGGAAGGCCTCGCATGGTGCAGGATCGGAGTCGTGAGCGCCCACGAACCGAAAGGCCGCACCATGGAACCGACCACCCCTCCGGACACCGCCGCACCCCCGCTCCTGTGGGTGATACGGGTGGCTGCCCTCCTCCACCTGGCCGCCATCCTCTGGGAGGGCGCGACCGCCGGGCAGCTGGTGACGTTCAACACCGCCGCCCTTCCGCTCCACTACTACGGCGCCTTCGGGGTGCACGTGGCGGCGGGGCTGCTCCTGGTCGCGGCGGCGGTGTACTGGTACCGCTCCGGGGCCGGCCGGGGCCGACCGCTCATGCTCCTGCTGGTCGGCCTGGTGGCGTTCCTGATCGGCTTCCCGCAGGCCGCCGTGGGGACCTACGGGCCGATCCAGGCGCACGTCCCGCTCGCCCTGGTCCTGACCGGGGCCGCGACGTGGACGGCCGTGCTGGCCTGGCGCAGATCCGGCCCCGCGTAGGTCGGGACCGGGGCCCGCGCCCGTCAGGCCGGGCCGCCGACCCGTTCGGTCCAGGCCAGGGTGTGCAGGTGTTGGTGCGCCGCCCCCAGGTAGGTCGCCGCCGCCAGCCACGCGCGGGCCAGGCGGTCGGGCGGGGGGACCACCGACTCCCCCGTGGCGGTGCGCCACCGCTCCCGGGCCGAGTCGACCACCTCTCCCAGGACGTCGGCGGCGGTGGGCAGGTGGTTGCCGCGCAACCGGGCGGCCAGCGCGGGGTCGGCCGGGGCGGCCTCCCGCCCGGCCTCGGCCACCCTGGTGAGGACCCGTGTCAGGGGGCCCAGGCCCGGGTCGGCCCCCGGCGGAGCCGTCGGCAGGGGCCGGGACGGGCCCGCCGCACCGGCCGACGGCAGGGTGTCCAGGGAGAGGTTGATCCGCCCCTTCCACGCCTCGGGCAGGGCCAGCCCGGGCACGGACACCGTCACCGGCACGAGGAGCCCGGGGCGTTCGGGGACCGGTCTGGCCACCGCCCGTAGCGCGAGCCCGGGTTCGGCGGCCAACCGGAGGAGGTTGCGCGCGCGCAGGAGGTCCTGGGGGCCGTCGGGCCCCAGGACCAGCGGAGCACCGGTGGAGGTCTCCACGACCGCGGTCGCGCCGTCCGCCTCTCCCGTGACGGTGAGGTCGGCGAAGACCAGGTCGTCACCGGTGCGGTGGACGGGCGACGCCCGCGCGGCGACCGCCGCGGCGACCTGTTCGGAGAGCGGGCGCTCCCAGAGCGCGGACAGGGGCGCCTCGTCCCACGCGCACCCGGCGGAGACCGCCGCCGTCGTCGCGGACCCCCCGCTGAGGCGGCCGTCCGCGCTGGCGCTCACCCGTTGCGCGATCATGCCCGAGCGTCCGAGGTCCCGGTGGCTCAGCGCGGACCCGCCGAAGTTGATCCCGGCGCCGTAGACGGCCGAGGCACGGCCGGCGTCGCCGGGGACGACGTCACCGATCCGCCACAGGCGGGTTCCCCCTGTGAGGGAGACCGCGTGGGTGACGACACCCGCGTAGCCGGAAGCGGTGGCGACGCGTTCGCATCCCAGCCCGTAGAGCCGGAGGGAGCCGATCTCGGTGTACGAGCGGCGGCCGGTCCCCACGTCCGCGAGGGTCGGCGAGGGACGGGGGCCCTCGGGCCCGCCGCCGAGCCGCCAGGAGGTGTCGAGGAGGCCGCTGAGGGCGTCGGTGTACTCGGCCAGGGCGAATCCGGGCGAGGCGTGGTCGCGCAGACCGGCGGCGACCGCGGTGCAGGCGGCGGCCAGGCGGGGCAGCCGCGCGGCGCGGGCCGTCGCCGCCGCTCGCAGGAGTTCGGAGCGCTGGGAGGATCCCGCCGCCCTCAGCCCGCCCGCCAGCGTCCGGGCTCCGGCCGCCCAGGCGAGCGCGGCGGCGGCACGGACGTCGCCGTCGGTCTCGACCTGCGTGGTGAGGGGGTCGGTGGCGGGCTCCCCGGAGCCGGGGGGACGGGTGGGCGCCGCGGCACCGGCCCCGCCCCCGGAGCCGGTGTCCTCGGAACCGCTCCGGGGCCCGGAGGGCGCGGGGTCCTCGTCGCCGTCGTCGCCCGTGGGGACCAGCAGCCCGGTGACGGAGAGCAGGTGCAGGCAGCGGGGGCCGAGCAGGCAGGTGCAGGCGACCTGGTCGGCCCCGGTGATCCGCGGGCCGTCCAGTGTCACGGTCTCGTTCCCGGCCGCGACGGTCCACACCCGCCCGTCGGTGGTCCAGTCCCACTCCTCGGCGGCGCGCGGGGCGGCGTCCAGCTTGCGGCGGACCCGGCCCGGTGCGGCGTCGAGCAGCTCGGCGAGCAGGCCCGGATCGATCCGGGGGCGTTCGGCGGTCACCTGGGGTTCTCCTCGGAGGGCTGGGGTGGGCGGTGCGTGCGGGGACGGCGGCCCGGGACGGTCGAGGGGGCGTGGAACGCCCCGTCCTGTGGCGGTCGGCGACCACCGGGGGTGTGCCTCGGTGACGGGCACGCCCGGCCGGGGGGCGGGCGCCTGGCGCCGTGGCGCGGCAGGTGCTGCGCCGCACCTGCCGCGCGCCCGGTGCGGCGGCTCAACCGCGCACCTTCTCACCGATCCACGAGGCCAGTTCCCGGGGGCTCAGCGAGGCGACCGGCATGCCCGCGGCCACGAACTGGGCGGCGGTCGCCTGGTTGCAGACCGGCGCCCCGGTGTCGTCGAGGGCGGCCAGTCCGAGCAGGTGGGCTCCACCGGCGGCGAGCGCACGGACCTCGGCCAGGGTACGGGGCAGGCTCCCGCCCTCCTCGAAGTCGGTGACGAGCGCGACGATCGTGCGGCTGGGCACCCTGATCCTCTCCCGGGTGTGGGCCAGCGCCGCACCGATGTCGGTGCCGCCGCCCACGGACACCTCCAACAGGAGTGACAGCGGGTCCGACACCCGGTCGGTGAGGTCGATCACCTCCGTGGAGAAGGTCGTGAACGACACGCTCAGCGCGGGCAGGCCGTGCAGGACGGCCGCGACGAGGGCCGCGTAGATCGTGGAGCGCTCCATCGAACCCGACACGTCCACGACGATGTGGACGTGCCAGTCCGCGCTCCGACGCGCCCTGGTCCGGAAGACCGGGTTCTCGGGGATCAGCAGCGGGCCGTCCGGGCCGGGGCGGACCGTGCGGAGGTTGGCCCGGACGGTGCGTCCCAGGTCGAGGGGCCCGCCGCGCCGCCGGGTGGGGCGCGGTACGGACAGGCCCGACAGTGCGGGGCGCATGCGGTGCGCGAGTTGTCGCACCAGCTGCTCGGTGATCGCCCTGACCAGGGGGCGCAGCGTGGCCAGACGGGCCTCGGGCAGCGCTCCGGCGAGCGAGAGCACCTGTTCCAGGAGGTCGACGGAGGCGGTGACCCGGCCGGGGTCGAGGCGGTCGAGGGCGTCGGCCCTGCCCCGCACGGCGGCCCTCCCCAGCACCTCCTCCCGGACGGTGCCGCCGAACAGGTCCTGGAGCTCCTCGTCCCACTGGCGCGCGACCGGTTCCGAGCTCCCCTGGCCGCCCCTCGCGCCGGGGCGGTTGGCGGTCTCCTGAGAGCCCTCCCCGTGGCCGCGCCCGTACAGCTCGTCGAGTGCCGCCGACGCACGGCGGGCGAGCGTCCCGCCGCCGTGGGGCGGACGCCCCAGGACGAGCCGCCACCGGTCCGCGGCCCCGATGGCGTGCGGGGCTCCGCCGCCCGGGAGCGGGCCTGTGGACAACCGCTCGGAGGGCCTCCGGCCGGTGGAGACTGGAACAGCGGCCACCGCGTCCGCGTCCGCGGCGGGGGCCGGGGGGTTGTCGGAGGAGGCGTGGCCGGTGGAACCGGCCCGGCCGGAGGTGGCGGGCGGCACGGAAGGGGTGGCGCAGAGGGGGGCAGGGATGACGGCGGAGGGGCCGCCGTCCGTGCGGGTGGCGGCCGCGCCCGCCCGTGCGGGATCGGTGTCCGCGCGGTGGACGAGGCCGGGCAGCAGGGCCTCCACCGCCTCACGTGCGGCGGTGTCGGCGCGGGCCAGTGAGAGGGCCAGCTCCGGCGGCACCTCCAGGCGGGCGTCCACCTCACCGATCCTCTCGGTGACCGCGTCCAAAAAACGCGCGCGGGCGGCCGTCGACAGCGCCTCGAACCCCTCGCGCAGGGCGGGCAGCCGTGTCAGGAAGCCGTCGTCGGGCCAGGCCTCCACCTGTCCGGTGAGGGCGTCCAGGACGCCGGGGTCGGCCTCGACCACGGGGGCGGCCACGGTCATCGCCCCCGCCAGGCGCAGGGCGAGCGCGCCTCCCCTGCCGCCGACGGCCGCCTCCAGCCATCCGGTGAGGCGTCCGGCCATCTTCTCGGGGGCCAGGCCGCCCAGGACCATCAGCGCCGAGGACGCCGCGCCCTGGGCGAGCGGTCCGCCGTCGTCGGCGAGCTGCCCCAGGTGCCACAGGAGCCGCTGGGGGCCCATCGCGCCGGGCAGGGGCGCCTGGTCCTGGACCAGGCGCACGACCCGCAGCAGTGCGGCGGCGTCGGCCGGGTCCGCGCTGCCGGCCATGCCCGGGACCGAGGCGACCGCGGCCTCGGCCAGTCGCACGCGCAGTCGGTGCAGGGGCTCGGGAGCATGCGGCATGCCCGGCACCTGGCCGGAGACGACGCGTTGGACGCGGTCGTGCAGTTCGACCGCGTCGGCCAGGCCGGCCCGGGGCAGGACCTCCTCCCTGACCCGGTCCCCCAGGTCGGCGGCCAGGTCGGTCAGGGCGCACTCGGCGGCCTGGGTGAGGAGGGCGCCCGCGACCTCCGGGGTCAGTGATCCCCCGCCGCCGTCCGCGGCGTCGCGAAGACGGGCGGCGACCCGGCCGCGCGCGGCCTGTTCGAGGGTCGTCCCGTAGCAGGAGGCGAGTTCGAGGGTGGCGGAGCAGGCAGGGGTCCAGCGCACGGTCCACAGCCGGCCCAGGGTCTCCCCGTCCGTGGTGCGGCCGCCGTCACGGGGTTCGGCGTAGGAGACGCCCGCCGCGTACAGACGGTGCAGGGCGATGTGGCGTTCGCGGTCGCGCCCCCCGCGCAGGGGGTCCAGCCGCAGGTCGCGACCCTCGTCTCCGGGGCCGGGCAGCCCGAGACGGCGCAGGAGGGAGGTGGTGTGGACGACCAGGCCGGAGACCGGGGCCCCGGGGGCGGTGGCGCCGCGCCGGGTGCCGACGAGCTCGCGTTGGGCCGCGCGGGCCAGGGCGCGGGCGCGGCCCAGGGGTTCGCCCTGGGCGAGGGCGCTGGAGAGGCCCTCGACCAGCTCGCGTCGGCCCGGCGCGGGAAGTCCGCGCAGGGCGGCCAGGTCGCGGGCCATCCGGTAGGCGGCGGTCGTGTCGGGGACGCCGCACACGTGACCGTCCGCGCGCAGGTGGCCGCCGATGGCCGACAGGCGCCGGACGGCCGCCCGTTCGACCCCGTCGGGGCTGCCCCCGGCGGCGTGGACGTCCTGCTGCCACTCGGGGTCGCGGATACCGGCCGGGTAGCCCGAACGCGAGTCCAGGAGGGCGAAGGTGTAGGGGATGAGGGCGGTGGACAGCCCCGTGTCGGCGTGCTCCCCGGGGGTGGGCACAGCGATCTCGGCGGTGGGCGGGAGGTCGCCCGGGTCCTCTCCCCGCACAGACACCGCCGCGGCGGCGGTGTCCCCATGCCCGCCACCCGCGGATGTTGCGGGGGTGGGACCCGGCCCGCCGGCGATCCCCACCGCCGCAGGCCGCACCGGGTCGGGCAGGGCGTGTTCGGGCAGGAGCGCGGCGGCGTGGAAGGCGCCCACGACGGCGACGGGCCGGGCGGCGCCGATCTCGGTGACGCGGCGGCGCATCCACGCCTCGCGGGCACGGTCGCGGTGGCCGATTCCGCCCGTGCCGAGCGCCGCGGCGCGGTGGGCCCACCCCAGGGTGAGGGCCGCTCGGCGGACCCGCTCTGGGGCGGCGCCGTAGGAGCGGGCCTCCACCATCCGGTCCCACAGCTCCTCACCGTCGCAGACACCGGCGGCGCGCAGCAGCGCGCGGTCCAGGCCCGGGCCCCCGGTGCGCTCGGCACCGGTGTCGGGGACCGGCACGGAGGCGGGCAGGTCGACGGCGTGCACCGGCACCCCGTGGGCGCGCGCCCAGCGGACGGCCGCCAGCTCGGGTGAGAAGTCGGCGAACGGGTAGTACGCGTGCTCTCCCCGGTCGGCGTCGCCGATCACGAGGGCCACCGGGGCCACCGTGTCGGGGTGGCCGAGCCACTCCAGCCACGGTCCGGCCTCCAGGGGGAGTTCGACGAGCACGGCGTCGGGGTCCGCCGCCTCCAGGAGGGCGGGGACGGCGGCGGCCAGCACCGGCGAGTGGTGGCGCACCCCGATGAGGTGGGGTTGGGCGCACGCGGCCAGCGCCTCGGGGACGGCCCCGACCGTCTCGGGTCCGTCGAGTACCTCGGCGGTGTTCACCGGCGGGCCCTCCCCTCTCCGCGGGCGGCGGGGCACGGCCCCCGGTGGTTCTGCTCCCCGAACACGCGCATCACTCCCCCACGACGTGGCGCAGCTCGTACAGGCGCTTCCACAGCCGGGCGCCGTTCTCGGCACGGTGGCGGATCGTGGAGTCCCAGTAGGCGAGCAGGCGGCCCTGGTCGTCGGCGTCGTCCTTGCGGACCGCTCCCAGCAGGTAGCCGGGGACCAGGGAGAGAGGGTCGGCCACGCCCAGGTAGGCGGTCTGCAGGCCCAGGGATGTGGTGACACCGACCGCCTCGGCGGTGCTCATGACGGTGGTGGGGCGCTCCACCGGCCAGCCCTCGACCGAGGCACCGGAGCGCAGGTCGCGGAAGGCGGTGACCAGGGCTTCGATGACGGCGTCGTCCACGGGGAGTGCGTGTCCGTGCCGGGCCAGTGCCGTGCCCGCCTGGCGGCGGACGAGGTCCACCTCGGCGTCCAGGTCGGCGATGGGCGGGACCACCTCGAAGTTGAACCGGCGTTTGAGGGCGGCGCTCATCTCGGAGACGCCCCGGTCGCGCAGGTTGGCGGTGGCGATCACGTTGAAGCCGGGCCGGGCCAGGAACTGGCCGTCCTCGGTGAGTTCGGGGACGGCCATCCGCCGGTCGGAGAGGAGTGAGACCAGGGAGTCCTGGACCTCGGGCAGGCAGCGGGTGACCTCCTCCACCCGGGCGACGCGGCCCGTCCGCAGGGCCGTGAGCACCGGGGAGGGCGCGAGGGCGTCGACGGTGGGGCCCTTGGCGAGCAGGAGCGCGTAGTTCCAGCCGTAGCGCAGGTGTTCCTCGGTGGTTCCGGCGGTGCCCTGCACCGTGAGCGCGCCGGTGCCGCTGACGGCGGCGGCGAGCAGTTCGGACAGGAGCGACTTGGCGGTGTCCGGTTCGCCGACGAGCAGCAGGCCGCGCTCCCCGGCGAGGGTGACGACGCAGCGTTCGACGAGGCCGCGCTCGCCGACGAACTTGGCGGGGATCTCCAGGCTCGCCGGGACTCCTTCGGCGGGTTCGGGCAGCCGCAGCCTGGCACCGTCGCTGCCGACGATGAAGGTCACGACCGCGCGGGGGGTGAGCCGCCAGCCGGGAGGGCGGGGCCCGGTGTCGTGGGCCGCGAGGAAGGCGAGTTCCTCGGCGTACCGCAGTTCGGCGGGCTCGATCTGGACGTCGGGAGCGGTTTCTGGCACCACATCTCCTCGGGGTGGGATCTGATCGGGTCTGGCGGGCCGGAGGGCCGGCATCCGGGCGCGGCGGGGCCGTGGGGGACGGGCCCCGGTCCGCGGCCGGGGGCGGGGGGACGGCCGCGGGCCCCCGGGCTACCCGCCGGGCCGGGCCCCCG
>NZ_JBHXQY010000051.1:32230-47355 GCF_042716955.1 Nocardiopsis sp. NPDC058631
GGAGAGCGCGGGGGCACGGCCGCTCACCCGACTGCTCCTGGCCGGCCCCGAACCAGACTCATAATCACCCCCAGGCCTCGGCGAAGAGGTCGGGCAGGGGGCGGAGGGCGTGGAACCGCACCAGACGCCCCGAGGGCAGGCGGCGTTCCCCGCCCGTGAGGCCGTACATCGGCTGTTTCCAGGCCTCGTAGGGAAGGTTGGGCGCCTTGGCGTCGGTCCACACGCCCGGTACGAACACCGAACGCCCGGCCCTGGAGCGCTTGGCCGCCAGGACGAGGTCCGTCGCCACCAGCTCCGCCTGGGCCTTCTTGTGGCGGGCGGGCGTCCACCCGTTGACCGCGCGAATCCTGCGGTCGGTGGGTTCGAGCAGGGTCAGCAGCTGGAGGTAGAGGCGGGTGGCGTCGTGGGAGAGGCCGAGTTCGGCCCGGGCCTGCGCCAGCACCCCGGGCGCGGACGCGGCCGGATCGTACTCCTGCGCGCCGTCGGCCTGTCCCGTGGAGGAGATCCGCGTGGCCAGGGACGTGAAGTCCGCACCGAGCAGGAGTTCGACCTCCCTGAGGACCCCCTGGCCGGCGTAGGCCGACTCGTCTGCGACGAGGCTCCGCAGGACCTGCGAGTGGACGTCCGCGCCCAGTCTCGACGGGCGGAACCACACCTCCAGCGCGCTGTGGCCGCCCACGGTCAGCACGGCCACGCCGTTGTCCGCGCTCTTCGGGAACGGGGTGGCGCCCTTGGCGTCCCGGTAGGGCTCGCCGCCCACGGCCTCCAGGTGCCGTGCGGGGTCGGTGGCCCACAGGGAACCCGCTCTGAGCAGGAGCCCGGGGGCCCTCAACCGCTCCCGCACGGCGGCCAGCACGGCGGGGACGCCGTCGCGGACCGGGTCCCCCGCGGGGAGTTCGGCGTACGCCCACGGGATGAGGTGGGCGAGGTCGACGAGGACCGCCGCCAGCCCCGCCGTCGCCTCCGGCGTGTGGACGATCTCCGTGAAGTCCCGGTGGTTCCCCTTGCGCGACGTCAGCTGGGAGACGGCGTCCCGGGTCAGGGACTCCTCCCCCGTGTGGTCGGCCAGGAGGCGCAGCCGCTGGAGGTCGACCCGGTCCAGTTTCGCGGCCTGGAACGCCGCGAGGGTGGACTCCGGCAGGGCCGGTCGCCGTCCGAAGCGGTCGTTCCACGCCTGGGCGAGGCGTTCGGCGACCCCGGCGGTGCCGCCCGGAGCCCACAGGGCGGCGATGCCCTCCGGTGTCCGGGGCAGGGCCTCGCCGTAGAGGTCGAGCAGGTCCTCGCCCGTGAGGCCGCGCAGTTCCTGCGCGGCGAGGCCGGCCCCGGCCGCGGAGATCCCCAGGGCCGTGCGCGTCCCTGCCGGGAGACGGTTGGCGTCGGAGCCCTGGAGGGCGCACAGCACCAGTGCCGCGGCTTCGGCGACCAGGCCGGTGCGCTCGGCCACGATCCCGGCGGACTCCGGGTCCCAGGGGATCGGGCCGTGGGCGGCGACGGCGTCGGCGAACGCGGTGAGCTGGCCGGCGTCACCCCAGAGGAGGTCGACGCGGCGGCGCTGGTACTCGATCTCGGGGGGCTCCACCGGCAGGGCCCGGCCCGTGCGGGCCTCCACGAAGGTGTGCACCGTCCTGCGCTTGCCGAAGCAGGCCTCCTGGTCCGCGATCCACGTGGGGACTCCCAGTCCGACGCGTCGGGACCGCGCCCCGCTCAGGGGCGCGAACTCCTCCCCTCCGACGATCCTCCCGGTCTCCACGGTGGCGTCGCGGTCGGCGAAGAGGGTGGCCGACCACCGCCGCAGGAAGTCCACGAGCGCGGCCCGCTCGTCCTCGGCGGTGGTGGGGAGGGCGGCGTGCCAGGCCAGGAGGCCGATCCGGCCAAGGAGTGCGCTCCAGTCGGCGCTGGCGCGGGGGCGGTTCGCGATCTCCTGCGCGCCGGTCCGCCCGCGCAGGAACCCGTCGGTGGCCTCGATGTGGGCCCTGACGTCGCTGTCGCTGCTGTCCCGGGAGGGGAGGAAGCGGTGCAGCCCGCGGGCCAGGGGTTCGGACTCGGGCTCGCGCGGCGCGCTTTGCACGGTGCGGCGGATGCCGGTCAGGTACTCGTCCAGTGCACCGCGGAGCTCGGCGGCCGCGTGCGCGAACCCGGCAACGCCCCACACCAGGCTCTCGTGGGGGGTGGACCCGTCCTCCGACAGCAGCGCGGCGGCGGCCTTGGGGGTGCGTTCGATGTCCGCGGGCGGGGTCGTGCGGCGCTCCGACTCGGCGGCTTCCAGGAGCGGGCCCAGCTCGTCGGCGGCCACACGGCGCAGCCGTGCGGAGGCGCGGGCGTCACGCACCGTCATGAAGTGCCAGAACACGGGGTCGGGCAGGTAGGGGACGCCCCATTTGGCGGTGCACTCGCAGGCGGTGCCGGTGTGGCAGCTCCAGATCTGGCCGGATCCGTCGGCCGCGATGAGGGTGGCGCCCTTGGCGTTGCTGAGACCGTGGGTGGTACCGCCCGGCGCGGTGAACAGGGCGCTCGGCGTGCCGTGGGCGAAGCCGTACGCGTAGCGGCCCCGCCTCTCCGGTACGCGCACCTCCACCGAGCGCCCGTCGGGGGCGGTGATCCGGTGGGTGGGTCCCCCCTCGACCGGGGCGAGTTCGAGGACCGCGAACCCGGCGATCCCGTCGGTCCCACCCAGGGGGGAGCCCTCCGTGGGCTCGCTCAGGGGGCCGAGGGTGCAGGCGTGCGGGATCAGCTGTTCCCCGTGCGCCGTGGACTGCTGCTCCAGGAAGGCGGGAAGGCTGGCACGGCCCTGATCGCCGGTGGCGGGGTCGATCTCGTGCAGGGTGCCGCGGTCCCGGGTCCAGTAGGTGTGGCCGTCGCTGAGGACGTGCCGGTCGCGCGGGCCCGGGTCGTCTCCCGCCCGGATCGCGCGATGGCCGCCCATACGGGCTCCGTCCGCGGTGAGCTGGGCCCCTCCGTTGCTCCCCCCGCCCATGCGCCAGGAGTGCACGGCGCTCCCGTAACCGGAGAACCGGAGGACGGTGTCGGGGTCGGTGGACCAGTAGCCGTACTCGTCGTAGTCGACGCGGTAGGCGATCAGGAGGGCTCCGTCGGCGTACATGGCCCGGACGTCCTTGGCCCCGGGGGGAAGGCGCGGCGCGTGCTCGGCGACCCGGCCCTGCGGACCCACGGCGATCGCCTTGGCCCTGGAGGCCAGGGTCAGGACGGGCCAGCTGGCGATACCGGTGATCCCGGGGCCCTTGCCGGTACCGGTCGCCCCGAGTTCGCGGGCCGCCTCCTCCAGCGCGTCCCAGGAGTACTCCCCGACGATCCCGGCACGCAGGGTGGTGGCGAACGCCCCGGCGACGTCGACGGACTCCAGCTGGGCGAGGCGTCGGGGGAAGGTCCGGAAGGCGTCGCCCCTGACCTCGGATGTGAGGTGCTCCAGGTGGAGGCCGAGCTGGGCCAGCGGCGTACCGGGCATGGCCTCGACGAGGGCGCCCAGCCGCCGGTCCACGTAGGGGTGCAGGTAGTCGTAGGGCAGCAGGTCGTCCAGCTCCCGGCCGTGGGACTGCCCGTACCCCGCGACGGAGGCGGCCAGCACGGGTTCCCACACGGGATCGGCCCGCACGTGGGCGAGGTCGCGCCGGGTCCTGCCCTCCCGGCCCCTCACCCAGGCCTCCAGGTTCAGGGCCCCCCGGCCCGGGGGGTGGAGGGGGACGCCCAGCTCCAGGCACAGGTCGAGCAGTGTCGGGGAGATGTCCCCGTGGAAGCGGGACCCGTTCCCGCCGAGGCGGACCGGCTCACCGTCGGCCCTGAGCCGGTCGGCGACACGCGGCACCAGGTCCGGAAGGCGCGAGGGCATGGTCCGGTGCCAGCCTCCCCGGCAGTGGGAGACCATCCGGGAGAGCCAGGACGCGGCACCGCCCGGAACCGGCTGGGCCGGGTCGGCGAGCAGGTCGAGGGCCCCGGCGTCGTCGAGCATCCCCAGCCACCAGTCCTGGAACGCGGTCTCACCGGAGACGAAGAGGCCGAGCAGGTCGCGGGCCACGTCCTCGTCCGAGCGGCCCAGGGCGACCAGGCTCGGGCGCACCGCCTTCCAGAAGCCCTGGGGCGCCGAGGACGTGGCGGGGACCCCCAGGAGTTCGCGCAGGACGGCGGCCTCCTCGGCGGCCGGGTCGAGCCCGGCGGCCTTGGCGAGGGCGCGCACCTGCGCGGGCAGGCCGGTCCAGGGCGGTAGCCCGCCCAGGGACCGGCGGACGCTGAGCTCGCGGAACTCGGCGTAGGCGCGGTCGGGTTCGTAGCGCCGGGTGAGTTCGGTGGCGTGTCCGGCCAGGGCCTTGACCGTGAGGGCTCCGGCGAAGGCGAACTCCAGGAAGGCCTCCCTGCGGGTCTCCTCGTCCACGGGCAGGCTGTAGACGCGTTCGGCCTCGCGGGCCCGGCCGAACATGACGGCGGCGATACGGGCGTTGCCCGCCGCGACGAAGGCGCGCCCGGCCTGCTCCCAGTAGGAGGGCAGGTGGTGCAGGGGCGCGTCCTCGGCGATGCGCGCGAACTCGTCGGAGGCCGGTCCCGGGCGGTTCGCGGCCATGCGGGCGGCGCGTTCCATGGGGCGGACCAGGGCGAGGGCCTCGGTGCGGCGCCCGGGGTCGTTGACCAGGGCCCACTCGGGGTAGCCGAGGCCGCGCGGGCGGGTGAGCGCGAGGGGTTCGGAGGCGTCCTCCACGGCGAATCCGAGGAAGTCCAGGGCGGCGTCCTCGGCGGGGGCGAGGGTGTCGGGGACCAGCCGCACGACGGTGCGCCCGCCGAGCAGGTGGTGGGTGTAGGCGCGGGCACGGACGGCGTCGGTGGCGCCGTCGGCCGGGGTGTCCAGGGGGGCCAGGCCCGCGTCGAGGAGGCCGGTGTGGGGGGTGGTGGTCACGACTGCGTCGTCTCCTCTTCGGTGTTCTTGCGGCCCGCGTGGATCAGCTCGGCCATGCGGATGCCCTCGGACCAGGCGATGGGGCCCACGTCGCCGAGGCGGAGGGGGCGCTCGTCACCGTCCACCCACAGGAGCCGGCCGGTCTCCGTCGCGTAGTCGGGTGCGTCGGAGCCGATCCAGTAGCGGGCCTGGACGGGGCGGCCCTCCTCGGTGACGCGGCAGACGGCGTAGCCCCCGCGAACGGTGAAACCGTGGCGCTGTGCGCGCCCGGTGGCGTGGCGCAGCTGTTCGAACTCCCCGCCGGAGTAGTCCTCGACGGAGGTGGCGTCGGCCTTCACCGTGGCGGGCTTGCGGTGGATCCCGCGGGTGAGCTGCGGCAGGCGCTGGGTGATGCCGAGTTCGAGGGCGAACTCGCGGACGTCGTCCAGGTCCTCGATGAGGACGGGGTGGGCGGGCACGACCCGGTCGGTGTCCAGCCAGGCGCTCTCGGCGTCGAGGTCGATGACGCCGATCCTGCCCCGGTCGTCCACCCCGCGCAGGAATCCGCCCTCACCACCGTCGGCGGGAACGACGAAGAGGTCGGTGAGCAGCTCGCACCAGGTGGGATCGGCCCAGACGCGGGCGATCACCGTGGCGGGCACGGGGAGGGAGCCCAGGAGCCAGGACTCGACCCGTTCGACGCACTCGCGCTCGTGGCGTTCGAGCCACAGCAGGATGCCGCGCAGGTGTTCGGCCTCACCGGACTCGCGCACCTTCTTGGGGACGCTCTTGAGCCTGCGGCCCTTGGCGTTGCGGCACACGAGGGCGGTGCCGTCGAGGGCGAGCGTGTAACCGTCCGGGCCGTCGGTCCAGACCAGGTCGGCGGCAGGGGGTGGGGAAGTCGTTGCCATGGTTGAGGTTATAGCGGTGACCTGTGACACCTGGGAACACAGTGCGGCAAAACCGCCGATACCCCACCGGGACACACAGTGTCCCGAACCCGTGTCCGGGCCGTGAAAGCAAGGTCCGATTCCCGCCAGCGCGTGTCTGCCCGACGGGGGAGGCTGGGGCCATGAGCACAACCCATGAGGTCCGGGCCATCGCCCCGGAGGTTGTAGAAACACTGCGTGAACGCGACGACGCGGGGCGCGCCCCTCTCGCCCGGACCGACCACGGGGGCGGTTCCCCGATGCGCTGCTGTCTGCGCCGCAGCGCACCCGGCGAGCAGATCATGCTCGTGTCCTACGCACCTCTGCGGCGCTGGGCGGCGCGGACGGGCGCCGACCCCGGCCCCTACGACGAGTGCGGACCGGTCTTCGTCCACGCCGGGGAATGCGGCGGCCCCGTCGACGGCCCCGGCTACCCCACCGCCCTGCACGGAGCACGACGGGTGCTGCGCTCGTACCACGCCAGGGGGCACATCCTCGGCGGAAGGCTGGTGGAGCTTCCGATGGAGCGCGCCGCCGAGGTGGACGGGCTGCTGCGCGAGGTCCTCGCCGATCCCGAGGTGGCGCTGGTGCACATGCGCGCGGTCGAGTACGGATGCTTCCTGGCGGAGGCCCACCGCCGGTAGGGCCGGAACGCCCAGGGCACGCGGGGACCGGAGAGCACTGTGGCGCTCTCCCCCTCGGAAGGGGAGAGCGCCACGTGGTCGTCGGACGGGGGCTCAGCCCAGAGCGTTCGCGATCAACGGGTCGACGGTGACCCCGACGAACAGCAGCGCCAGGTAGGCGTTGGACAGGTGGAAGAAGCCCATCGTCTTGAGCTGGGCGCCGGTGACGCCCGCACGGGAGCGGCTGAGCAGGCGGTGCGCCTGGAACACCAGCAGTGCGCCCAGGACGACGGCGACCGCGCCGTAGAACCAGGTGGTGCCCGCGACGGGCCAGAAGATGACCGACACGACCGCGGTGGCCCAGCTGTAGAGGACGCACTCCAGCAGCACGCGGCGGTCGCTGGCGACCACGGGCAGCATCGGCACCTTGGCCTGCGCGTAGTCCTCCCGGTAGCGCATGGCCAGTGTCCAGGTGTGCGGCGGCGTCCAGAAGAACACGACCAGGAACAGGATGAACGGCGCCCAGTCCAGGCTGTTGGTGACGGCCGACCAGCCGATCAGCACCGGCATGCACCCGGCGATACCGCCCCAGACGACGTTCTGGGCCGTGCGCCGCTTGAGGAGCATCGTGTAGACGAGGATGTAGAACAGGATCGCGAAGACCGACAGGGCGGCCGCGAGCATGTTCACGAAGAGGGCGAACCCGACCGTGGAACCGACCGCGAGCAGCAGTCCGTAGGTGAGGGCGCCCCGGGGGGTCGCCAGGTCCATCGCACCGGGGCGCTGCCGGGTGCGACGCATCTCACGGTCGATGTCGCGGTCGATGTAGCAGTTCATCGCGTTCGCGCTGGCCGCTGACATGACGCCGAAGAGCAGGGTGGCGAACGCGGTCCACAGCGGTGGCACGCCCCCGGCGGCGACGAACATGACCGGGATGGTGGTGATGAGGAGGAGTTCGATGACGCGGGGCTTGGAGAGCGCCACGTAGGCCTTGACGTACTCGCCCGGGGTGGCCTTGCGGGAGGCCTCGGGCTCGTGTCCGTCGGGGGTGGTGCCCGGTACGCGGTTCGTGAGCGCCATCAGTGCCGCGTCCTCACGGCCGGATGGCTCGCTCGCGTCCCCACAGGGGGTACCGGCTCGGTTTCAGACACGCGGATACCTCGACAACTCTCGGAATTTCGACACTGCTCGCCGCGCGGGGTCGAGCGGACCGACAAAGCGTCAGGAACGGCGGAAACCCCGTCAACGACATACTGTAGTACTTCCTCGCGGGGAACGATGACCAGCCCCCTCCCAACGAAAGGCCCTGGTCTCGGGGCCGTGTCTCGCGCACGGGCCAGCCGGGTGTACAGAAGGTTCGCACACGCCCTGTCGCGCATCCAGCCTGCCACGCGCCGGGCTCCCCCGGGCACGGACCCCCTACGGGACAGGGCCCGTGCCCCACCGAACCAGGGGTGTTACCAACGGGTAATGAGAGGTGTCGGGCAGCGACATCCCCGGTTGCGGACGATAGGCTCGAACACGGCCGAACCTGTCGTGGTCTCCCGGCCGCGGCGGCCGTCGCCGGGGGCACCGCGGACGACACGTCCGCGCCTTGACAACCGCAGCGCAGTCCGCCCTCCCGCACTCCCCCTCGGACCCGTCCCTCCGGCGGGCCGTTCCGGGGTGCCCGGCGCCGCCGACGACCAACGCAACCGACGCACCCCGCCCGGACACCGGGCGCAACGGGTGCCCGAGAAGGAGAACGAAAGTCCGTGAACGCCCACACCCCGCAATCCCTGGAGTGGTCGGACCTCGACCTCCGCGCCGTCAACACGGTCAGGGCACTGGCAATGGACGCGGTAGAGAAGTCGGGTAACGGACACCCCGGCACCGCGATGAGCCTGGCGCCCGCCGCGTACCTGCTGTTCCAGAAGGTCATGCGCCACGACCCCGCCGCCCCCGAGTGGGTCGGCCGGGACCGGTTCGTCCTGTCGATCGGCCACTCCAGTCTCACCCTGTACATCCAGCTCTACCTGGCCGGGTACGGCCTGGGCCTGGACGACCTCAAGTCCCTGCGCCAGTGGGACAGTCTGACCCCCGGCCACCCCGAGGTCGGCCACACCGCCGGCGTGGAGACCACCACCGGCCCCCTCGGCCAGGGCGTGGGCAACGCCGTCGGCATGGCCATGGCGGCCCGCCGCGAGCGCGGCCTGTTCAACCCCGACGCGGGCCCCGGCGCGAGCCCCTTCGACCACCACGTCTACGCCTTCTGCTCCGACGGCGACGTCCAGGAGGGCGTGAGCCACGAGGCGAGCGCCCTGGCCGCGACCCAGAACCTGGGCAACCTCATCATGATCTGGGACGACAACCAGATCTCCATCGAGGACGACACCCGTATCGCCCACTCCGAGGACGTCGCCGCGCGCTACCGCGCCTACGGGTGGCACGTCGAAGAGGTCGACTGGACCTCCACCGGCTCGTACGTGGAGGACATCGACGCCCTCTACCAGGCGGTCCTGCGCGGCAAGGCCGAGACCGAGCGCCCCACCTTCATCAAGCTGCGCACCGTCATCGGCTGGCCCGCGCCCAACGCGCAGAACACCGGCGCGGTCCACGGCGCCGCGATGGGCCCCGACGAGATCTCCGCCACCAAGCGCCTCCTCGACCTGCCGGACGAGCCGTTCGGCGTCGAGGACGCGGTCATCGAGCACACCCGCAAGGCCCTGGAGCGGGGCCGCGAGGCCCGCGCCGCGTGGGAGACCTCCTTCGAGGCGTGGCGCCAGGGTGCGGGCGAGCACGGCGAACTGTTCGACCGGCTGGTCTCGGGCAAGCTCCCCGAGGGCTGGCAGGAGGCACTGCCCACCTACGAGCCCAGCGAGAAGGGCGTCGCCACCCGCAAGGCCAGCGGTGACGTGCTCTCGGCCCTCGCCCCGGTGCTCCCGGAGCTGTGGGGCGGTTCCGCCGACCTGGCCGGATCCAACAACACCACGCCCAAGGGCGAGCCGTCCTTCCTGCCGTTCGAGCGGGCCAGCAGCAAGTTCCCCGGCAACCCGTACGGGCGCGTGCTGCACTTCGGCATCCGCGAACACGGCATGGGCTCGATCCTCAACGGCATGGCCCTGCACGGCCCGACCCGCCCCTACGGCGGCACCTTCCTGGTGTTCAGCGACTACATGCGCCCGGCGGTCCGCCTGGCCGCGCTGATGAAGCTGTCGGTCACCTACGTGTGGACGCACGACTCCATCGGCCTGGGCGAGGACGGCCCCACCCACCAGCCGGTCGAGCACCTGTGGGCGCTGCGCGCCATCCCGGGCCTCGACGTGATCCGTCCGGCCGACGCCAACGAGACCGCCGTCGTGTGGCGCGCGATCATGGAGAACTCCGGCCGCCCGGCCGCCCTCGCCCTGACCCGGCAGAACGTGCCCGTCCTGGACCGGGCCGAGTACGCCCCGGCCGAGGAGGCCGTCAAGGGCGGCTACGTGCTGGCCGAGGCGACCGGCGGTACCCCGGAGGTCATCCTGATGGCGACCGGCAGCGAGGTGCAGATCGCCGTGGAGGCCCGCAAGGCCTTGGAGGAGGCCGGAACCCCCACCCGTGTCGTGTCCATGACGTGCGTGGAGTGGTTCGAGGACCAGAGCGAGGAGTACCGCGAGAGCGTGCTGCCGTCGTCGGTGCGCGCCCGCGTCTCCGTGGAGGCCGGCATCGCCATGGGCTGGCGCGCCTACGTCGGCGACGCCGGCGAGTCGGTGAGCCTGGAGCACTTCGGTGCCTCCGCCCCGTACCAGACCCTGTACGAGAAGTTCGGCTTCACCACCGAGGCCGTCGTGGACGCCGCTCACAAGAGCGTCGCCAGGGCCGGACGCTGACAAGGCGGGTCCCGCCGGGCCTTCCGGCGGGACCCGGCCCGCACACGAACCACACCAACCCCGGGGTTGTGGTGAGGGCGCCGGCAGGGTTCTGGAGGGACCGAAGGTGAGACCGCGAGGAACGAGCCATCGCACCGCAGGTACCGAAGGTTCCTGCCCTACCGGGCGCCCGAACACAGGCGAAGCGAAGCGAAGCCCCAAAAACACGGCACCGCCCGTGAGGAAGGCGCGAACAGCATGACCAACGCACTCAAGACCCTGTCCGAGGCCGGTGTGTCCGTCTGGCTGGACGACATCAGCCGCACACGGCTGCGCACGGGCAACCTGACCGACCTGATGTCGACCCACCAGGTCGTCGGCGTCACGTCCAACCCGAGCATCTTCGACAAGGCGCTGTCCGAGGGCGACGCCTACGACGAGCAGGTGCGCGAACTCGCCGCGCGCGGTGTCTCGGTCGAGGAGGCGGTACGCATGCTCACCGCCTACGACATCCGCTGGGCGGCGGACACCCTGCGCCCGGTGTACGACGCCACCGACCGCGTGGACGGCCGGGTCTCCCTGGAGGTGGACCCGCGCATGTCCCGCGAGACCGAGCGCACGGTCGCCGAGGCCAAGGCGCTGTGGTGGCTCGTCGACCGCCCCAACCTGATGATCAAGATCCCCGCGACCGCCGAGGGCCTGCCCGCGATCACCCGGGTGCTGGGGATGGGCATCAGCGTCAACGTCACGCTGATCTTCTCCCTGGAGCGCTACCGCCAGGTGATGGACGCGTTCTTGGAGGGCATGGAGCTGGCCCGCGCGAACGGCCACGACCTCTCCCGGATCCAGTCCGTGGCGTCGTTCTTCGTCAGCCGTGTGGACACCGAGGTCGACAAGCGGCTGAGGGCGATCGGCACCGAGGAGGCCACGGCCCTCCTCGGCCGCGCCGCGCTCGCCAACGCCCGCCTGGCCTACCAGGCCTACGAGCAGGTGCTCGAAAGCGAGGAGTGGAAGGCCCTGGAGTCGCTCGGCGCCAAGCCGCAGCGCCCGCTGTGGGCGTCCACCGGTGTGAAGGACCCCGCCTACGAGGACACCCTCTACGTCACCGGGCTGGTCGCGCGCGACACCGTCAACACGATGCCGCAGGCCACCCTGGACGCCACCGGGGACCACGCGGTGATCTCCGGTAACACCGTGCTCGGCAGTTACGCGCAGGCCCACGCCGACTTCGCGGCCCTGGAGGCCGCCGGCGTGAACCTGACCGAGGTGTTCGGCCACCTGGAGAAGGACGGCGTGGCCAAGTTCGTCGCCTCGTGGGAGAGCCTGCTCAAGGGCCTCACCGACAAGCTGGAGGCCTCCGTCTGAGCGCCTCCCCGGGGGCCCGCCCCGGGGGGCGCCGCCCGCGCCCTGACCCGGTCCCCGTCACCGCCCCGCGCCCGCACCCGAAGGTGCGGGTGCGGGCGCCCAGCCACACCCACCGGCCACTCTCAGAAGGAAGGCACCTGTGAAAGAACCGGTGATGCCCGGAGCGGTACCCAACCCGCTCCGCAACGCCCTGGACCGCAGACTGCCCCGCATCGCCGGACCCAGCGTGCTGGTGCTGTTCGGTGTCACGGGCGACCTGGCCAGGAAGAAGCTCATGCCCGCCATCTACGACCTCGCCAACCGGGGGATGCTGCCGCCGGGCTTCGGGCTGGTGGGGTTCGCCCGCCGCGACTGGGAGGACCAGGACTTCGCCGAGCAGGCGCATGAGGCGGTGCGCAAGTACGCGCGCACGCCGTTCCACGAGGACGTGTGGCGCCAGCTCAGCGAGGGTGTCAGGTTCGTGCAGGGCGACCTGGACGACGACGACGCGTTCGACCGCCTGGCGGAGACCGTGCGCGAGCTGGACACCGTGCGCGGCACCGGGGGGAACTACGCGTTCTACCTCTCGCTGCCGCCCAAGCTGTTCCCGACGGTCGTCAAGCAGCTCAAGCGGTCCGGGCTGGCCGAACCCGGCGAGGACGACGCTCCCGCGACGGAGGGGGGCCTGCGGGTCGCCCCCTGGCGCCGGGTGGTGATCGAGAAGCCGTTCGGCCACGACCTGGGGAGCGCACAGGACCTCAACGCGGTGGTGGACGACGTGTTCCCGCCGTCGTCGGTGTTCCGCATCGACCACTACCTGGGCAAGGAGACGGTCCAGAACATCCTGGCGCTGCGCTTCGCCAACACCCTGTTCGAGCCGCTGTGGAACCGCAGCTACGTGGACCACGTGCAGATCACCATGGCCGAGGACATCGGCGTGGGCGGTCGCGCGGGCTACTACGACGGGATCGGCGCGGCCCGCGACGTCATCCAGAACCACCTGCTGCAGCTGCTGGCCCTGGTCGCCATGGAGGAGCCGATCTCCTACAGCGCGGACGCGATCCGCGCCGAGAAGGAGAAGGTCCTGGCCTCGGTGTCGCTGCCGGAGGACCTGGGGGCGGGGACCGCCCGGGGCCAGTACGCCGCGGGCTGGCAGGGCGGCGCGGCGGTGCGCGGCTACCTGGAGGAGGAGGGCATCCCCTCCGACTCCGTGACCGAGACCTACGCGGCGCTGAAACTGGCGGTGGAGACCCGCCGCTGGTCGGGGGTGCCCTTCTACCTGCGCACCGGCAAGCGGCTGGGCCGCAGGGTGACCGAGGTGGCCCTGGTCTTCCAGGCCGCCCCACAGCAGATGTTCCCCCGCACCGACGTCAGCGAACTGGGGCAGAACGCCCTGGTGCTGCGCATCCAGCCGGACGAGGGCGTCACGCTGCGCTTCGGCTCCAAGGTGCCCGGCGCGAGCATGGAGGTCCGTGACGTGAGCATGGACTTCACCTACGGGCAGTCCTTCACGGAGGCCAGCCCCGAGGCCTACGAGCGGCTCATCCTGGACGTGCTCATCGGCGACCCGCCCCTGTTCCCGCGCCAGGAGGAGGTCGAGCTCTCCTGGCGCATCCTCGACCCGGTCGAGGAGTACTGGGCCAAGTCGGGGCAGCCCGAGCAGTACGGCTCGGGCACCTGGGGCCCGGAGTCGGCCGAGAACCTGCTCGCCAGGGACGGCCGCCAGTGGCGGCGCCCGTGACCAGCCACGCCCACGCGGAGAGGAACCCATGACGCTCTACCTGCCGCGCACCACGACCTCGCAGATCACCGAGGCGCTCATGTCCGAGCGGCTCAGCGTCGGCGGCGGCGCCATGAACATGGTGCTGACCCTGGTCATCGTCACTGACGAGGCCGACCACTACGACGCCGTGCGCGCCGCCACCGAGGCCGGCCGCGAGCACCCCTCGCGTGTGGTGGCACTGATCCGGCGCGACCCCGACGCCGAACCGGCCATCGACGCCGAGATCCGCAGGCCGGGCACCTCCGGTCCGGGCGAGGCCGTACTGCTGCGGCTGTACGGGCCGCTCGGAGAGCACGCGGACTCGGTGGTCACACCCCTGCTGGTCCCCGACGCCCCCGTGGTGGCGTGGTGGCCCGGGGTGGGCCCCGCCAACCCGGCCACCGACCCGGTGGGCCGCCTGGCCCAGCGCCGCATCACCGACGCGCTGCGCGCCCCCGAGCCGTTGCGGGACCTGGTGGAACGGGTAGCCCACTACCGTCCGGGGGACACGGACCTGACCTGGACCCGGCTGACACCGTGGCGCTCGCTCCTGGCCAGCGCCATGGACCAGCCGTGCGGGTGGGTGAACTCGGCGAGGGTGACGGCCGAGTCGCACTACCCGAGCGCCGAACTACTGGCGGCGTGGCTGTCCGACCGGCTGGAGGTGCCCGTGGAACGCGCCACCTCCCACGGTCCCGGCCTGACCGAGGTCCGGCTGACGACCTCGGAGGGGGACATCGCGGTCTCCCGGGTGGACGGCAGGGTGGCCACGCTGTCGCGGTTCGGGCAGCCGGACCAGACGGTGGCGCTGGCACGGCGCGGCGCCGCGCTGGCGCTCGCCGAGGAGCTGCGCCGCCTGGACGCCGACGAGACGTACGAGAGCGCGGCCCATCACCTGGGGCCGCTGCTCACGGGAAGCGGAGCATGAGGATGAGCGAACCGGAGATCGTCCGCCACGCGGACGCCGCGGGGCTGGCCGACAGCCTCGCGCTGAGGCTGGTCAACATGATCGTCCAGGCCGAGTCGGACAAGCGTGACTTCCACCTCGTCCTGACCGGGGGCGGGATCGGTATCCGGGCCCTGGAGTCGGTGCGCGACCACGCCAACGAGGCCGGGGTCAGCTGGGCTCACGTGCACCTGTGGTGGGGGGACGAGCGGTACCTGCCGGACAAGGACCCCGAGCGCAACGAGACCCAGGCGTGCAGGGCCCTGATCGACGCGATCCCGGTCCCGACGCACCAGGTGCACCCGATCCCCGCCTCCGACGGGCTGGACGGCGGCCAGGTGGAGCACGCGGCGACCCGGTACGGCCGGGAGCTGGCGGTGGCGGCGCGCGGCGAGGGCCCGGTGCCCAGGTTCGACGTGTGCCTGCTGGGGGTCGGCCCCGACGCGCACGTGGCGTCCCTGTTCCCGGGGCTGTCCGCGGTGCGCGAGGACGAGGCGTCCGTGGCCGCGGTGCGCGACTCACCCAAACCCCCTGCCGAGCGGATCACGCTGACGCTGTCGTCCATCCGCGCGGCCCGCCAGGTGTGGGTGCTGGCCTCGGGCGAGGGCAAGGCCGAGGCGGTGCGCCTGGGGCTGGCCGGGGGCAGTGTCGACGAGGCTCCGGTGGCCGGGGCCCGCGGCGCGGAGAAGACCGTGTTCTGGGTGGACGAGGCCGCTGCCTCGAAGCTCCGAGCCAGTGCGGCAGCAGCATGAACCCGATGCCGCCGATCGGCACGGTGAGCACCACGGCCAGTGTCAGGGGCAGCGCCACCAGCA
>NZ_JBHXQY010000052.1:0-22455 GCF_042716955.1 Nocardiopsis sp. NPDC058631
CGCCGTGCACCCCCTGGACGAGCCACCCCACCGGGCAACGCCTTCGCCCTGAGCGACTCGGCCGTCCCGGCCCGGGACGGCTACCAGCCGCTGATATCGGGAGGACCGGGCCATGACGGGTGGCGGCAGCTCTACGAGAACACGGCCGTAACGGAGGCGGGTGCCGCCCGGCCGTCCCGGCGGGCAAGGCCGCCGACGTGCGCGCCGCCTACCCGGACGGCCCACCCGTCGCCGGCCTTGCCCGCGACCACGAGGGCAGCCGCACCGCGCCCTCCGTCCGTGGCCAGACCATGCCCGATCTCAGCGTTGACCGCTGTACCGCTGCCACCCGATCCCGGGAATCCCCTCGGGTGTCGATCCGGGTGAGGCAGCGTGTCCGCGGTGGCCCGGTCGGGGGAAGCGCTTCTAGGACTGCGCCCACACGCCCAGTTCGTTGCCGCTGGGGTCGGCGAAGTGGAAGCGCCGTCCGCCGGGGAAGGTGTAGGGGGCTTTGAGGATGCGCCCGCCCGCGCGGGTGACCGCCTCCACCGACTGGTCCAGGTCCTCGGAGAAGAGCAGCACGAAGGGGCCGCCCGTGCTCACCTGGCCCTGCGGGGTGAGCCCTCCGACCTCGGGGGTGCCTTCCCCGCCCGGCCCCTGGATGCCCGCGTACATGGGGCCGTAGTCGTTGAAGCGCCACCCGAACGCCTCGGAGTAGAACCGTGTGGCCTCCTCCAGGTCGGTGACGGTGATTTCCACGTAGTTGAGGGCGTGGTGGCGTGGTGTGGCTGATGTGTTCATGGCCCGCAGTCTTCCAGAGGGTGCCGACAGCGGGCGCTCCCTCCCGGTGCGTGTTGCGGGCGGTCGGTGGCGGCACGCCCCTCCCCAACCCGACAGTCAGCAGTGGATTCAGTCGTGGCTGTATCCGACTCGTTCTCGCCCGCCCCTGACCTGGGCTGAATAACGTTGCGGGGGCCTGGGGCGGGCTGCGGGTGCCCGCGGGCACCCCCACCGGGGTAACCGCCGATAAGGTTCACTTATCGGAGGTAAGGATGCGGGGTCGCGCGGAGGCCCATTTCGTCGCCATGACGCTATTTTGTTGGCGAGTAACGTTACAAACGAAACGTTATTAGGGAAGGCGGAACGGGGGCACGGTCTGCCGATGGGGCCCTGCGACAGGCGGCCCCGCAGTGCTACGGGCCCCGGGGCTGGCCGGCACGTCAGATCAGGTCCCGGGCCAGGTGCGAAGGCCCCCCTTTCTGCGAACAGGAAGCGTGACCGTTTCCGCCTGGATCGGGTCAGGCGCGCCGACCACCGGGGCCTGTCCGCGCTCGGCTCTCGCCGCCGCTGGCAAGGGTCACGATCGTTTTCTGGCAAGGCCCTCCTGCTCCTCCGGCTTGACGCATGCCTATATCGGAATATGATGGAGCCCATGGCACGAGCAGCGACGACGTCGGACGTCTTCAACGCGATCGCCGAGCCGCAGCGCCGGAAGATCCTGGTGCTGCTGCGGGCGGGTGAGCGGCCGGTGACCGAGTTGGCCCAGGAGTTGGGGATGACCCAGCCGGGGGCGTCCAAGCACTTGCGGGTGCTCCGGGAGGTGGGGCTGGTGCGGGACCGCAAGGTGGGCAAGCAGCGCCTGTACGGCCTTGACGCCCGCGGGCTGCGACCGGTCCACGAGTGGGCCGGCGGGTTCGAGCGGTTCTGGAACGAGAGCTTCGACCGGCTGGACGAGTACGTGCAGGACCTCAAGCAGGCAAAACAGGAGGAGTGACCGATGGCAGCGACAGAACGGGACGCGCCGGCGCAGTCAGCGACGGCCGACCGAGAAACCGTGATCTCCCGGGCTATCAGCGCCCCACGGGAGCTGGTGTTCGAGGCGTTCACCGAGGTGCGGCACCTGTCACGGTGGTGGGGACCGGAGGGGTTCACCACCACCACGCGGGCGTTCGAGTTCCGCGTCGGAGGGGAGTGGGACTTCGTGATGCACGGACCGGACGGGACGGACTACCAGGAGTGGATCACCTGGACCGAGCTCGCCCCGCCGGAACGGATCGCGATGCTCCACGGTGAGACCCGCGACGACCCCAACGCCTTCGAGTCGGTCCTCACGTTCGAGCCCGACGGTGCGGTGACCCGGATCGAGATGCGCACGGTGTTCCCCACCAAGGAGCTGCGCGATGAGGCGGTCGAGAAGTACCACGCGATCGAGGGCGGCCGGCAGACCCTGGGCAACCTGGCTACGTACGTCGCCGAGATCGCTCGGAAGGGAGAGGAGAGCTGATGGCCCAGAAGGTGTTCTTCAGCGTGTCGATGTCGCTGGACGGTTTCATCGCGCCCGAGTCCCCCGAGGAGTTGATGGGGCAGCTGTGGATGGAACTGCAGCGGTGGGTCTTCCCGCAGCGGTTCTTCCGGGAGAACCTGAAGCTCGGTGGGGGCGGCGAGGAGGGGCGCGACAACGACATCGTGCGGGAGGCGTTCGAGCGCACCGGCGCGAGCGTGATGGGCAAGCACATGTTCGACGCCGGCGAGCAGATGTGGCCGGAGTCGCCGCCGTTCCACACGCCGGTCTTCGTCGTGACGCACGAGAAGCGTGACCCCTGGGAGCGGCCGGGCGGGACCACGTTCCACTTCGTCAACGACGGCATCGAGTCCGCCCTCGACCAGGCCCGCGAGGCCGCCGGTGATCGCGACGTCCGCATCGCGGGCGGCGGCGCGACGATCCTGGGGTACGTGAACGCCGGCCTGATCGACGAGTTCTCGATCGCGCTCTCACCCGTGCTGTTCGGCTCAGGCATCCGCCTGTTCGAGGGTGTGGACGCCGGCCGCGTGGCCCTGGAGCAGGTCCGTGCGGAGCCCTCCCCGAGGGTGACGCATGTGACCTACGCCGTCCGGAAGCGGTAATCGTCAAGAACTAGGGAGTGTTTTTTGGAGGTTTTCGGGTCGGCGAGCGGCCGTCCAGGCGATCTCTCGCAAGACGATGTGCGAAGTTCAGCCTGGTTGTGCTTCACGAGCGCAGAGGCGCGGCGAGAGGAAGCCTGGTGGACGCGAGCCCGGAAGGATCCAAAAAACACGACCTAAGTGCTCTCCCGCCGAGGTCGGCTGCCCGCGGACGGCCCGGCGCGCCCTGGCGGCGACGGATGGCGATACGTGCCCAGGGGCGGGGAGCCGACCATGTACGCCGACACGGTGTGCGAACTGCTCTTTGCAGTGGTCCCCGGCTACGACGAACTTCCCGGCAACGAGGACGGCGACGAACGCCTGGCTGACGCGATGACCCGCGCGGTCCGGTGGGAGGTCATCGAGGACAAGGACGGCCAGCTTATCGAGCTGGCGCTTCCAGGGGCGGACCCCACCAGCTTTTCCGGGCCGGTGGGGTCCGCTGGCGTCAGAAATTGTCAGACAATCTTCCGTCAAAGGCCTTGTTGGGCTCCCCGGCACCCGCCCCGGAAGGCGCATCCGCCGCAGGTTCAGCCCCGAAGGAACGCCAGAACGGGCCCGGTCTGGTCCAGGATCGCGTGCCCGACCCCGGGCAGGACCTCGACGCTCGCGTGCGGCACGCACCGGCGTATGCGGTCGGCGGTCTGCGCGGAGTCGAACATGGCGTCGCTCTCACCGACGGTCACCCGCACCGGCATGGCCAGGCGGCGCAGTGCCTCGTCGGAGAACACCGGGAGCCGCTCCGTGCGCGGACGGAACTGGGCGAAGGTCAGTGCCAGGTGATCGAGGACGGGTCCGCTCAGCGGCGTGTCCAGGCCGGTGGCCACCTGCGCCGAACGGCGTGTGCCCCAGCGGCCGAAGGGTCGCAGTAGGAGTGCCTTGAACAGCCACCCCACCTTCTGGGCTCCCACGCCGCCGGGGCACAGCAGGGCCAGGCGGCGGACCCGCTCGGGGCGGTGGGTGGCGTACTCCAGTGCCATCCAGCCGCCCAGGGAGATGCCGACGAGGGCGGTGTCGGCCAGGCCCAGCCCGTCCAGGACCTCGTCCAGCCACCGCACGTAGGCGTCGGAGTCCAGGGGCGGGCGGGAGGGGGCGCTCAGGCCGGGTTCGCCGACCAGGTCGACGGCGTAGGTGCGAAGGTGCTGTGCCCAGGCGGCGGCGTCCTCGCGCCACATCGTCGCGTTCGCACCCGCGCCGTGCAGCAGGACCACGGGCGGTGCGTCCGGGGGGCCCGAGGCGAGCACGAAGGTCTCGCCCTCGCGGGTGGGCACTTGCAGGTGGTCGGCTGGGACCGGCCAGGTGCGCAGCTCCTCCTGGTAGCGGCGCCGCAGCTCGTCGGCCCCTGCCTCGGACTTGTAGATCGCGCTCATGGTGCGAGCACTCCTTTCGGGGTCGGCCGCCCGGTCCGTGGAGGCCTGGGCCTCAGGGCGGCGAGCGGAACACGTGCCATTAAACTACCTTAAACTTCCCCATTCTCATACCCGTTTAGGGAGTCTTGCATGATTTTGAGGGTTTGGTCGGGGTGCTCTTGAGGGGTGGTGCAGGCCCTGCCGGGCGGGGAGCTTCCGGACGCGCCGCCGGGTCGCGGGTGGGCAGGGTCACCCGTACTCCGGGCGCAAGGAGCGGAAGGCTGACCAGTACACTCGTACATGTACAGATGTACTAGAACTGGTCCGGGAACGGGGAGACGTATGCGCAGGAGGAACGGCCGCGTGCGGCGTGCCGAAGGGGGCCGTCGGTGAGCGCACGACGCGACCCGCAGGGGCGCCGCCAGAACATCATCGAGGCCGCGGCCGCCCTGATCGCCGAGAGCGGCGCCGCCAGCCTGACGCACCGCGGTGTCGCCGCGCGCGCCCGGGTGCCGCTCGGCGCCACCACCTACTACTTCGCCACCCTGGACGATCTGAGCACTGCGGCGCTGCACCACCTGGCGGAGGAGACCGATGACGCCCTGCGCGACCTCGCCGACCAGATCGGGCAGAGCAGGGGCCGACCGGACGCCGTCGCCGCTCTGGTCCACGACTACCTGCTGGCGGGGGACCAGGTCCGGGCCGACGCCGAGCTGTATCTGGCGGGAGTGCACCGCCCCGACCTGCGCACGCTGACACTGCGCTGGTTCGAGGGGCTGGTACGGGTCCTGGCAGAGCACACCACCCCCCGGGCAGCGCGGGCGCTGGCCCTGTACGTGGACGGGGCGATGCTGCACGCCCTCACGCACGACGAACCCCTGGACCTGGACGAAATCGCCTTCGCGGTCACCTCCCTCATGGGCGGTCCCGCCACCACTGACACGGAGCACTGATGGGAACCGATCCCTCCCCGACCGTCACCACCCCGACCGGGTCGATGTCGGCCGGCCGCCGCTGGGCCGCCCTGGTGGTGCTCTCGGCCAGCCTGCTCGTGGTGGTCATGGACATGACCATCCTGAACGTGGCCCTGCCCGCCCTCTCGGCCGACCTGCGGCCCACCGCCGGTCAGCAGTTGTGGATCGTGGACGCCTACTCCCTGGTGCTGGCCGGGCTCCTGGTGACGATGAGTGCCCTGAGTGATCGCTGGGGCCGCAAGATGATGCTGTTGACCGGTTTCGCGGTCTTCGGCGGGGCCTCTTTGGCGGTACTGGCTGCCGACAGCCCCGGTACCGTCATCGCGGTGCGAGTCCTGCTGGGCGTGGGCGGGGCGATGATCATGCCCGCCACGCTGTCCATGATCCGCACCGTCTTCCCCAACCCCCGGGAGCGCGCCACCGCACTGGGGGTGTGGGCGGCCATCGCGTCCCTGGGTGCGGCGGTGGGCCCCATCATGGGTGGGGCCCTGCTGGAGCACTTCTCCTGGCACGCGGCGTTCCTGGTCAACGTGCCGTTCATGGCGGTGTCGCTCCTCGCGGGTCTGCTCCTGCTGCCGGAGGCCCGCGACCCGCGGCCCGGCAACTGGGACATGGTGGCCACGGTCCTGTCGATCGTGGGCATGGTCGCTCTGGTGTGGAGCATCAAGCAGTTCAGCAAGGCCGGGGTGTTCGACCCCTCCGCGCTGGTGGCGTTCGCTCTGGGGGCGCTGGTGCTGGCCTGGTTCGTGGCGCGCTGCCTCAGACGCCCGGATCCGCTGCTGGAGGTGCGGTTGTTCGCCAACCCGGCGTTCACGGCGGGCACGGTGGCGGCGCTGGCCTCCATGTTCGCGATGGCGGCGATGCTGCTCCTGGTCGCCCAGTGGCTCCAGCTGGTGGAGGGGCACTCCCCTCTGCAGGCGGGTGTGCGGCTGCTGCCGATGGCAGTGGGGGCGGCTGTGGCCTCACCTTTGGCGCCGGCGCTGGCCCGGCCCCTGGGGATTCGCGCCGTCCTCGCGGGCGGGCTGGTCGTGGCCGCGACGGGGTTCGTGCTGATGTTCGCGCTGCCCGGGCCGCTGTCCTACCCGGTGGTCATGGTCGCCCTGGTCCTGCTCGGGGCGGGATCGGGATCTTTGGCCATCGCCTCGGCCGTCATCATGTCCAGCACCCCTCAGGAGAAGGCGGGCAACGCCGCCGCCATCGAGGAGACCTCCTACGACCTGGGCAACGTCCTGGGGGTGGCCGTCCTGGGCAGTGCCGCCGCCGCGGTCTACCGGGCGGAGCTGCCCCTGGGCCTGCTCACCGGGACCGGGCTGGGCGAACAGACGGTGCTCGCCGCGCAGGAGTCGCTCGGGGGCGCCCTGGAGATCGCCTCCGAGACCGGTTCGGCCGACCTCGCGGTGTGGGCCCAGGAGGCCTTCAGTGAGTCGCTGACGCAGATCAGTCTGGGGGGCGGGGTGGCGCTGCTGGTCGCGGCCGTGGTCGTGTTCGTGCTCACGCCCAGGTCACTGGACGTGTCCCAGGGGCACTGAGCCGGTAGCGCGGGTGAGGGGGCGGAACCTGGCCTGTGGACACACGGTTCCGGCCCTCTCGGACCCCGCATACTCCGTAGGTATGGACTCCCACAAGGTCCGGGCGCTCCTGGACCCCCTCCTGGACGGCGCCCCCGGCGACCTGTACATCCTCACTCTCCTCACCTCCTCCTCCACCTACACCTGTCTGCGGCGTCATCGGGATGTGCTCAGCATCGAGCACCCCGAAGTGGTCGACGCCCTGGGGTCGGCGCTCCTGGACGGCGCTTCCGGGACCCTGGTGCTGCGCACCTTCACCGACCGCACCTTTCACACCCGGCCCGACGGACGAGTCGTTCCCCTCAAGAGCGTGTGCGGGTGGCGGCTGGACCAGGGCGGCCTGCGGCCGCTGGACGGTGAGGGCGTGCTGGCTGCCGCGGGCGCGGACCCGGTGACCGGTCGGTGGTCGGAGCCCGAGCGCGGGGTTGAGTACGCCGCGGCCTGGCCCGTCGACCTGGCCCGTTTCCACGCGCTGGGGCGGCGCTGAGGGTGCGCCGAGTGGCGGGTCCACCGGGCTCGGGCGCCGACCGCCTCGATGGTGTGGTTCCTCCCCTCGCTGTTCCGTTGCCGTCGTGCCGGTGAACGCCGACCACGAGGTGGGTCCGGTGTTGGGTGGACTCCGGAGCAGGGCTGCGGTCGGCTCCCGGCGAAGGCGATCTTGACCAGCTCGGCGCGGGAGGGACCGCTGTCAGGGGTGTTGGGGCCGGGGTAGCGGGACCTACGGTCCCGGTACCCCCGCGCGGTGTGCGTCGCAGGGGAACCCGGGGAGCGCGGCGGGGAGCTCAAAACCGCGGTGGCTAGGCTGTGGGTCCGTAGCCGCGGAGTGAGAGGACGGTGCCCATGGGTGCGGTCGTGGAATCGGTGAGCAGCAGCCCCACGCACACCTTCAACAAGGAGGTTCTGCCCGGTATCCGGCTCCTGAGCGGTCTGGGCGTGGAGGGCGACGCCCACATGGGCGCCACCGTCAAGCACCGCTCACGGGTGGCGGTCGACCCCACCCGGCCCAACCTGCGCCAGGTGCACCTGATCCACGCCGAGCTGCTGGAGGAGTTGGCCGCGGCAGGGTTCGCCGTGGCCCCCGGGCAACTGGGGGAGAACGTCACCACGCGCGGAGTGGACCTGCTCGCCCTGTCGACCGGGACGGTCCTGCACATCGGTGACCGCGCCCGTGTGGAGATCACCGGGTTGCGCAACCCGTGCCTGCAGATCGACGGCTTCGCCGACGGCCTGCTCAAGCAGCTGGTCCACCGCGGCGGGGACGGGACGATCGTGCGTCGGGCCGGGGTGATGGGTGTCGTCGTGGAGGGAGGCCCTGTCGCTCCGGGCATGCCCGTCCAGGTGAGCGTGCCCGAGGGGGCGCACGTCCCCCTGGTGCCGGTCTGAGGCGGAGGCGCCCGCTCCGATGGGGTGCGGAGCGGGCGCGGTGCAGCGGGGGATGCGTCGCGCGGGGACCGGTTGCCCACACCTGCCGGCTCAGGTGAGTTTCGCCAGCAGTTCGGGGTCGTAGAGCACGTCGAACCCGGTGATGGTGTCCCCCCGTACCGTGAACGCCAGGGCGGCGTAGGGGCGGCCGTTCCTGAGGGAGACGAACCCGGGGAGGCCGCGGACCAGGACCGGGTGTGCCTGCTCGGTGAGCTGCGCGAAGGTGATGGCCTGGGAGGCCACGGCCTGTGCGCTGCGGGTCTCGGCCGGGACCCCGGCGAGTCTGGCGGCCGCGTCGGATCGGACCAGCACGTCGGGGGCCAGGATCCTCATCAGCGCCGCGAAGTCCCCTCCGCGGGCCGCTGCGAGGAAGGCGTCCACCACCGTGCGTCGACGGGCCGGGTCGGCCTGTCCGTCGGGGCTGCTCCCGCGGACCCGCCGCCGTGCCCGGCTGGCCAGTTGCCGGGTGGCGGCGGGGCTGCGTTCCACGATGGGGGCGATCTCCTCGAACGGCAGGGCGAACATGTCGTGGAGGACGAACGCCAGCCGCTCGGCGGGGGAGAGGGTGTCCAGGACCACCGTGAGTGCAGCGCCCACCGTGTCGGCGAGCACCGCCCTGTGCTCGGGGTCTGCGTCCAGGGCGGGTTCGGTGGCGGGTTCGGGCAGCTCCTCGCCCACAGGGTCCTCGCGGCGTGCGGAGCGTGATCTGAGCAGGTCCAGGCACACCCGCCCGGTGACCGTGGTCAGCCAGGCGGCGAGGTTGTCGATCGCCGGGGCGTCCGCGCGGCTCAGCTTCAGCCAGGTCTCCTGGACGGCGTCCTCGGCCTCGGCAGCGGAGCCGAGCATGCGGTGGGCAATGGAGTACACCAGCCCGCGGTGGTCCTGGAAACGGGCGGCGAGGGATTCAGTGGTCTTCACCGGTCACATTCTTTCGTGCTGGTTCGTCGTGGTGTCGACGCTTCACGGGGTTGACGTCTGAGCGTCAGCCGATGTGACCGATCTCGACGGAGGATGACATATGGGTGACCTGGACGATCTGCGTGGGCTGCTGCGGGGCCGTGTGCTGGTCGCGGGCCAGGAGGGCTTCGACGGAGCTTCCCGCCCGTGGAACCTGGCGGTCGATCAGCCGGTGGCGGCGGTGGTGGAGGCCGCCGACGCGGACGACGTGGCCGCGTTGGTCCGACACGCCCGCCGGTCCGGGCTGACGGTGGCTGTGCAGCCCACAGGGCACGGCGCCTCGGGTGCGGTGGCGGGTGTGGTGCTGTTGCGCACGGGGGCGCTGGACGGGGTGGATGTGGATCCGGTCCGGCGCACCGCCCGTGTGGGGGCGGGTGTGACCTGGGGTCGGGTGCAGGAGGCGGCGGCCGTGCACGGCCTGACCGGTCTGCCGGGCAGCTCTCCCGTGGTGGGGGTGGCCGGGTACACGCTGGGCGGTGGCCTGAGCTGGTTCGGGCGCCGTCACGGGTGGGCGGCCGACAGCGTGAGGGCGTTCGAGGTGGTCGACGCCGAGGGGGAGCGGGCCCGGGTGGAGGCGGGCTCCGACCCGGACCTGTTCTGGGCGCTGCGCGGCGGTGGCGGGGACTTCGCCGTGGTCACCGCCGTGGAGTTCGACCTGTACCCGGCTCCTGAGCTGTACGGGGGGCGCGTGGTGTGGTCCGCCTCGTCGGCGTCGCGGGTGCTGGAGGCGTTCGCCGAGGTCACGGCCGGGGCTCCGGAGGAGTTGACGGTGTGGGCGAACCTCCAGCACATCCCGGGGCTGGAACCGACGGTGTCGGTGGACGTCACGTTCCTGGGCGGGGAGGGGACCGCGCGCAAGCTGCTGCGCCCGTTGGAGGCGGTGGGGGCGCCGCTGCGGGACGGTCGCAGGGTGCTGGCGTTGACGGAGTTGGGGTCGATCACCGCCGAGCCCACGGACCCCTCGCCGGGGATGTCGCGCGCGGAACTGTTGACCGGGCTGGGCGGGGAGGCGGTGCGTGCCCTGGTGACGGAGCCGATCGCGCCGTTGCTGGGGGTGCAGGTACGGCATCTGGGCGGTGCGCTGGCGGGGGAGTCCGATACCCCCTTCGGTGCGCTGGAGGAGCCGTACTACCTGTACGCGCTGGGTGTGCCGTTCTCCCCGCGAGCGGGTGCTGGGATCCGTGAGCGGTTGGACCGGCTGGTGGCGGATCTGGGCCCGAACGTCAGCGGGCGCAAGCCGCTGACCGCTCTGGCCCCGGGTGAGTCGGTGGCGGACGTGTTCGGCCCTGCGGCGTTGCGACGGCTGCGGCGGATCAAGCGCGAGCGCGACCCGCACGGGGTGGTGCGGTCCAACTATCCGGTGGAGGGCTGAGGCGTCCCGGGGTCCGGCTGTGTACGTGGCCGGACCCCGGGGCCTCCTGCTCCGTTGTCGTGGGGGCGTCCCTGGTACGTGCGGCCGGCGGCCTCAGGAGTCGGCGCGCTGGGAGAGGCGTTCGTGGCGTTGCCGGGCGGCCTGCGCGGAGCCCAGACCCAGCCCGAAGGCGATCTCCTGCCAGGTCATGCCGCGACCCTTGGACATCTGGAGCAGGCCCGCCTCCAGTTGGTCGAACTCCGCGCGTGCCCAGGGCACCAGGGTCAGGGCCGCGGTGAGGTCGTCCTGGTCGACGGGTGGCTCTCCGTCGCCGGGCAGGGCGCTGCCCGCGGCGAGGTCGGCGATGCGGCGCAGGGCGTCGAAGGGCTGCATGGGTATGCGCGTCTGGTCCCAGCGCGCGCGGTGTTCGCCGGTGGCGTGGCGTTCGGTGATGCGCAGGAGCGCCTGGTGGGTGCGCAGGCGTTGGGCGTTGCGCGGGTCGGGCCGGGTGAAGGCGTCGTCGCGTTGTTCGGTCATGCCTTCATCATGGGAGACCAACGAACAGTTGTCAATTTTATATTTTCAACATTTTGTTTATGGCTGGGTGTGGTCCTGCCCGTCCGGGGAGAGGCCGTCCTCCAGGATGCCGTTCAGGGCCCGTTCCGGCTCCTCCAGCAGGTCGATGGCGTGGTAGTGCCGGATGGCCTTGATGGTCGTGGCCGCCAGTTCGGCGAGCTCACGGGTGCTCCAGGCCATCAGAGGGAGGAGTCGGTGCTGGGCATGGTCCCATTCTCCGCGATCCGGCCGCGGAACGGAGACGGCAGGAGTCCACCGGCCGGGCCGTGAGCCCGAGGAACACGGTGGGACGTCATGACGTACTTCTGGGTCGACGACTCGCGATGGCTGCCGTGCCGGCAGGACGGGGACAGGTGAGCCGGCAGAACATTCGGTCAGTTATCCGGGGGGACGGGTGACCTGGGAGGAAGATGCGGCGTTAGGGTGCTGGCAGCGTCGGCGCAGCGGGCGGCGACGCGCAGTGGTGAGGAGTGTGCCCATGTCCGGGATCGCCGAGAGGTTGACGGCAGCGATCGGGGAGGAACAGGTCATCACCGACCCCGGGATCATGGAGGGCTACTCCCACGACGAGGCGGAATGGGCCTCCTACGGGCGACCCGCCGCCGTGGTACGCCCCCGGGACACCGCCGACGTGTCGGCCGCGGTCGCTCTCTGCGCCGAGCTCGGTGTTCCGGTGGTCGCGCGCGGCGCGGGCACCGGGCTGTCCGGGGCCGCCAACGCCGTCGACGGCTGGGTGGTGGTCTCCTTCGAGCGCATGAACCGTGTGCTGGAGGTGGACCCGGTCCAGCAGACCGCCACGGTGCAGCCCGGCGTCGTCAACAACGACCTGCGCGAGCGGGTCGCCCAGGACGGCCTGTGGTACCCGCCGGACCCCGCCTCCGCGCACTGGTCCACCATCGGCGGCAACGTGGCCACCAACGCGGGCGGCCTGTGCTGCGTCAAGTACGGGGTCACCCGCGACTACGTGCTGGGCATGGAGGCGGTGATGGGCGCCGGTGAGGTCGTGCGGCTGGGACGCGTCACCGCCAAGGGTGTGACCGGCTACGACCTGTGCGGGCTGATGGTCGGCTCGGAGGGCACCCTGGGCATGGTCACCGAGGTGACGCTGCGGATGCGGCCGCTGCGCACCGGAACCGAGCACACGGTGGTCGGCTACTTCGACTCCCTCACCGACGCCGGACGCGCGGTCGCGTCGGTCTCGGCGTCGGGGGTGGTCCCCTCGGCGATGGAGCTCATCGACCGGTTCTGCCTCCAGGCGGTCGACGCCTGGAAGAACATGGGGCTCTCCGCCGAGGGAGAGGTGCTGCTGCTGGCGCGCAGTGACCAGCCCGGCGCGGCGGGGGAGGAGGAGGCCGAGCGCATGCTGGCCTGCTTCCAGGAGGAGGGCGCGGTGTACGCGGTGCGCTCCACCGACGAGGAGGAGGCCGAAGCGCTGTTCGAGGCCCGCCGCCTGGCCTACCCGGCGCTGGAGCGGCTCGGTCCGCTGCTGACCGAGGACGTGTGCGTGCCCAAGGCCGCGCTGCCGACGATGCTGGCGAGGATCGAGGCCGTCGCCGAGCGCTTCGACACCCGGATCGGCAACATCGCCCACGCGGGTGACGGCAATCTGCATCCGCTGTTCATCGTCCCGGACGGTGACGAGGAGGCCAAGAAGCGCGCGAAGGAGGCCTTCGAGGTGATCGTGGACGAGGCCATCGCCCTGGGCGGAACGGTCACGGGCGAGCACGGTGTGGGCCTGTTGAAGATGCGGGGCGCCGCGCGTGAGATGGGTCCGGACGTGGTGCGGATGCACCGTGCGCTCAAGAACGCGCTGGACCCTGCCGGCATCTTCAACCCGGGCAAGGTCTTCGTCTGATTCCCCGGCCTGTGCCGTGGCGGGGCGCTGGAGTTGCGGCGCCCCGCCACACCCTGTGCGTCCCCGGGTGTTCTCCGAGCCGGCCAGGGGCGCACGGGGTGTGGTCCGCTCAGATGCCGAACGGCGCCGCGTAGCGGACGGTGCCGGAAGGCAGCGGGTGGTCCTCGTCCAGGGTGAGGGCCATGAGGGCCTCGTCGGGGACCTCGATGCTCAGCCCGATGCCGTGCGTGGAGGCGCGCACGAAGCCGAACCTGGGGTAGTAGGCCGGGTGGCCGAGGACGATGACGAAGCGTTCCCCCTGGTAGCGGGCGGCTTCCAGCGCGGCGCGCACGGCAGCCGACCCGGCCCCGGTCCGCTGGTGCTCGGGGAGTACGGCGCAGGGGGCCAGGCACAGGGCGGGGACGCCGCCGACGTGGCAGCGGGTCAGCAGCGCGTACCCGACGGGGGCGCCGTCGGGGGTGGTGCTGACGATGGACAGGCCCTCGATCCATGAGGGGTCGGTCCGCAGGGCGTCGACCAGGTCGGCCTCGTCGGTGGTGTCGAAGGCGGCCGCGTTGATGGCGCGCACGGCGGCGGTGTCCGTGTCGGTCTCGACACGGGTGTTCCAGGTGTGGTGTGTGTTCACGGTGTAAGACCCTTGTTCGGGGGTCCCGTCCGACGGCGGCCGCGGGGTGAGCGTCGGCGCTCACGGCGGGCTGTGGGGGGCGGCTGTCAGACCAGGGCCCGGGATGTGGAGGAGTGCCGGATACCGCTCGTGATGGCGGTCGTCACCGCGGTCATCAACCCCACCTCCTGTCCCACCCGTGTGCCTGTCGCGAACGTGGTCGAGGCTAACACGCGCATATGGCGGTGTTCCACCTCACCGGGTGGCATCACGCCCCGCCGCCCGGCGTTCACGCCGGGGGAGGGCGGGCTGTGGACCGGAGGTGGTCCGGGCCCGGGCGGGCCGGGTCCGCTCCGGACCCGAGCTGTGGCAGATTGTGGTCATGGACGACGAACTCGCGCCGACCCTGGCGGCGGTCGGACCCCGGCTGCGGGCCCTGCGCCGCGAACGCGGGGCGACCCTCTCCCAGCTGTCGGACACCACGGGCATCTCGGTGAGCACCCTTTCGCGGCTGGAGGCCGGGCGTCGGCGCCCGACCCTGGAGCTCCTGCTCCCGCTGGCCCGTGCGCACGGTGTGCCCCTGGACGAACTCGTGGGGGAGGACCCCGCGGCGGACCCGCGCGTGCGGCGCAGCTCCTTCGTGCGCCACGGGGTCACGTTCGCTCCGCTGACCCGTAAACCCGGGGGGCTCCAGGCCTTCAAGGTCACCTATCCGCCGCCCACCGGCCACACCGAGATCGAACAGCGCACCCACGAGGGCTACGAGTGGGTGTACGTGCTGAGCGGGCGCCTGCGTCTGGTCCTGGGCGACCACGACATGGTGCTCACGGCCGGGGAGGTCGCCGAGTTCGACACGCGCCTTCCGCACGCCTTCGCCAACCCCGGCCCCGAACCGGTCGAGTACCTGGGTTTGTTCGGACCCCAGGGGGAGCGGGCCCACGTGCGGGTGCGCCCGCGAACCGGTGGGTCCACGGCCAAGGACTGAGTGGGAAAGGGGAACCGGTCCGGTGGTGAGCGGCGTCTCACCGGGGGAGAGCCGCACTCGGATGAGGAGTTCCCATGGACGTCGCCCTACTGGTCCTGGTGGTCACGGTTGTCGTGGTCGCCGGAGTCGGCGCACTGGTGTTCGCGGGGTCGGCCACCGAGCGCCGCCGGGCCGGGTCGCTGGCGGCCTGGGCCGAACGCGAGGGCTGGCGCTACGACAGGGAGCGCCCCGAGCTGGTGGACCGGTTCTCGGGGGACCCGTTCGTGGAGGGGCGCTCCGACGCCAGGGCCACGCACGTGCTGTGCGCGGAGCTGCGCGGACACCGCGTCCTCGCCTTCGAGTACCGCTACACCGCCTCGCACCACGATGGGCGTGACACCAGGACCACCCTTCACACCCACACCGTCGTGGTGCTCCCCGCCCGGTCCGGCACCCCCGTCCTGGAGCTGAGGGAGGAGTCCCTGGGCCACGTCGTGCTGAGCCCGCTGGGGGTCCACGACCTGCGCCTGGGTGAGTCCGCGTTCGACTCCCGCTTCTACGTCGCCACCTCCGACGACCGCTTCGCCCACGCCGTGCTCGACGAGCAGGTGAGGGGGTGGCTGGCCGGCGCGGGGGCGGGGGCCGTCCCCTTCCGGTTCGACGGTGAGCACCTGCTGTGCTGGAACAACCGGGAGTTGGACGCCGACCGGGTCCGGGAAACGGCCCAGACCATGGTCTGCCTGCTGGAGCGGGTCCCCGCCGCGGCCTGGGAGAGCGCCCCCGGCGCTCCGGGCGCCCAGAGCGTCCCCGACGGCTGTGGCTGAGGGCGCCTCACGGACGCAGCGGCGGCGGGGTCCCGGTCCATCGCAGGTCCGGTTCCAGGTGTGAGACGTCGTTGAACACCAGGACCGATGCCGCACGCCCGGGCGTGTACCGGATGACGGTCAGTGCTGCGTTGGCCGGGGCCAGGGTCACCCACCGCCAGGGAGGGGCTCCGAGTGCGATGCCCGTCAACCAGCCCACCGGGTAGGCGTGGGTGATGACCGCCTCTCGGCTCTCCCGGTCTTCGGCGCTGGGGCCGGTGAAGCGCTCCAGGCACCGTCGGCCCAGTTCTGGGCCGGGCCCGCGTTCTTTCTCGGGCAGGGAGCCGACGAAGTCCATGACGGTCTCGGCGTAGTCGGGCGGTACCTCCTTGCGGGTGGGGAGGTAGGGCGCGTAGTCACCCGCCTCGGGCGTGGGCACCGGCTCGATCCCGGGGCCGTCGAGTGCCAGCCGGTCGGCCACCAGGTGCGCGGTGCGGGTGGTCCGTTCGGAGGGCCCGTGGTGGAGAGCCCGCACCCCCGCCCCGCGCAGGCGTTCGCCGAGCAAGACTGCCTGGCGGTGGCCGACCCTGGTCAGCCCGCCGTGCTCGTGGTCGGCCTCGGCGTGCCGGGCCAGGTACAGGTAGCGGGTCGCCGGAATCGTTCCTCCTCAGTGGACGGGTGCTCGCGCGGCGCCCCGAGCGGGGGCGCGGGCCGCAGCAACGGTCGCCCTGGTCCGATGCCTCTGCGCCCCTCGGGGTTCGCGAGCCGCCCCCCGGCCCCGCCCGACCGCCCGCTCAGTGCCCGAGCCTCCCGTGGTCGGCCCACGCGGTTGCGTGCTCCTGGACGAATGCGGTGAAGGTGCGGGGCGCCCGGCCGGTCAGGTCCAGCACCGCGGTGCTGACCTGGTCTTCGCGGCCGGCCCTGATGCTGTCTTCGACAGCGGCGATGGCGGCGGCGAACTCGGCGGGCATGCCTGCGGCCCGGTAGTGGGCCGCCTGCTCGTCGGCCCCGATCGTCACCACTCGGACCGACCGGCCGGTGCGGGCGGTGATGACCGCCGCCACCTCCCGGTAGCTCAAGGCCTTCGGCCCGGTGAGCAGGTAGTCGCGCCGGCCGCTGGGTGTGCTGTCGGGGTCGGTCAGCAGGGCGCAGGCGGCGGCCGCGATGTCCCGCGCGTCGATCCAGCCCACTGCGCCCTCACCGGAGGCGGTGCGAACCTCGCCGTGCCCAAGGATCCGCTCGCCCACCGGGTGGGGGCTCAGGAAGTTCTGCATGAACCCGGACGCGCGCAGCACGACCCACCCTGGCCGGGAGCGCACCTGCGCGGCCATCTCCAGTGCGCTGGGCGCGTTGGGCAGCACGCTGGCGGAGCCCAGGAGTACGACCCGGCGCACGCCGAGGCGTTGGGCCTCGGCCAGGAACGGCCCGACCAACGGCATCGGGTCCACAGTGTTCACCGGAGGCACCAGGAAGATCCGGTCCACCCCGCGCAGTACGGCGGGGTGGGTGGCCGTGTCGTCCCAGTCGAAGCGGACCGCGTCAGGAACATCGGCGGACGGGCGGCGGCTGGCCACCCGGACCGGCACACCGTTGCCGCGCAGTAGTCCCGCCAGCGCGCTCCCGGTCTTCCCGGTGCCGCCGGTCACCAACACGCCGGTCATCGGAGAGTTCCCGAGCGCAGCGAGTCGAGCAGTTCGGGCAGCGTCCCGGCTGCCGTGGTGTTGGCCAGTATCAGATCCAGCAGTCGGTGCATCGTTTCCTCGCAGGTGCGCGGCATGGGTCTTCTCCAGTGTTCGACGGGCTGTGAAGTCCACAGTGGACGTAGACCTGCGGTCGGGGAACTGACAGCTGAGCCCCGGACCACCAGTCCGTGGCTGGGCCGGGCAGCCTGTGCCACCATGCATGGGGTGAGTAAAGATGAGATGGCTGATTTCCTGCGCCGCCGACGGGACGCGCTGAGCCCGGACCAGGTACCGGCCACCGTCACCCACCCGCCGGGCCGCCGTGCCCGGCGCACTCCCGGGTTGCGCCGCGAGGAGGTCGCCGCGGCGGCCGGGGTGTCGGTCAGCTACTACGAGCGGCTGGAGCAGGCCCGCGCACCGCGCCCCTCCCCGCAGGTGTTGGCCGCGCTGGGTACGGCACTGCGGCTCACCGCCGCGGAGCGCGAACACCTGGCGCGGTTGGCGGGCCAGGTCCCGCTCGGCACGAACGCCGTTCGGGAGCCGGTGTCCGCCGACGCCCACCGGTTGCTGGACCGGCTCGGTCCGATACCCGCCTACCTGGTCGACGAGCGCCAGGACATCGTGGCCTGGAACGGCGCCGCAGTGGTGTTGATCATCGACTTCGGGCTGCTGCCTGCCAAGGAGCGCAACGCTGTGAGGCTGGCCCTGCGGCTGCGCGACACCCTGTGCTCGGCACCGGCGGGTGCGCAGGGCGAGTTCATCCGGCAGTCCGCGGCCCAGCTGCGCGCGGCCGGCGCCCGCTACCCGGCCGACCGCGTTCTGGGCGAGCTGGTCAACGAGTTCGCCGCGCACAGCCCGGACTTCGCCGCCAGCTGGCGCGACCACGACGTGCGGCCCCTGCCGATGCTGCGCAAGCACCTGCGCCACCCCGAGTTGGGCGAGCTGGAACTGGAGCGCCAAACCCTGCTGCTGCCCGGCACCGACCTGCAGCTGGTGATGTACACCCCGGATCCGGGTAGCCCGAGCGCTGCCGCGCTCGCCCGAGCCGAAACCCACAGCAGGTGACTGCGGCGCGCGTGCGCACCGGGCGCGGACAGTAAGGCCCAGGTCAGGCCTTACCGGCTGATGGGGCGCTCTCTTCGGCGAGGGCGGTCTGGAAGATGCCGAAATTCCCGGTCATCCACAAGGGCGTCAGCTTTACTCTGGCGATGCGCCAACCGCTCGGGGTCCGGGTGAACTGGTTCGTGTAGTACCCGTACACCGTCTGATCGCTGTCGCCCAGGCTGTTCGGCAGGTGGTGGCTCGCCCGCACGTAGGCCACACACGTGGCGTGGTCGTCTCCGTCAAAGGTGATCGCCTGGTTCGTGATCATGTGCTGTGTGGCCTTGAAGGATTCCATCCGTGGCGCGGTACCTGCCACCCACTCATCGGCCGTTGTGCGCATGACCGGTTGGCCGAAGCCCTCGCTGAAGTCGACCTCGACGTCGTCGGTGAAGCACGTGCGGAACAGTTTCCAGTCACGGGAATCAGTTCCTGTGGCATAGCGGATCTGGACGTCGCTGATTTCATTTCGATCCAGCAGTCGCCTGAGTTCGGTGTCGTTCGGTCGCATTTCGTGTGGTGGTGTCAACTGACATTCCTTTCTCATGGCCGTGGCGATGTCAACGGCAGTGGGATTCGTGCATGCCCGGGATCGTGGCGCTTCCGCCGGCCGTCGCACAGGTCGACCCCGGTGCGCGTGCGGGGGTCTCTTGCGGAGTGCCCCAGGAGCACGCCGGCAACGGAAGGTGCGTTCCTCGACTTCGGTGCTCCTCGGAGCCCCATGAGGCGACGAGGGCCGACATGGCTGTCGCCGGGAATGCTCGCCGTGGCGGCATGGAGCGTCGGTAGGGTGCTGTGTTCCCCGCTCGGCGAGGACGCGAGCGGTGACGCGTCCGATCCCGCTGTTCGCCCCGGTGACGACCACGGTGTGACCGGCCATGGAGGGGACGTCCGCAACGGAGAACACTGACATGGCCCCGAATGTAGCCACTGGAAACAATGATGTCAATGTAAACATTACGTGTTACCGTGGCGGACGTGACCGAACCCGCCGGGCAACGCCCCTACCACCACGGCAACCTCCGCAGCGCGGTCCTCGACGCGGCCGGGCGCAATCTGCGCGAGCACGGAGCGGACCCAGCTCTCACTCCGGGATCTGGCCAGGGAGACCGGTGTGAGTCACACCGCGCCACGACGGCATTTCACCGACCGTCAAGCACTTCTGGACGCTCTGGCCGAGGCGGGCTTCGTCCAGTTGGGCAGAGCGCTGCGCACCTCACTGGCGGAAGCAGAGGACGCATTCGCCGCACGGGTGCACAACGCCGTGTTGGCCTTCGCCCGTTTCGCCACCGAGAACGTCGCGCTGCTCGATCTGATGAACTCCGGCAAACACCGACCGGGAGCAACACGGATCGCCGAAGCAGCCGAGGCGGCCTTCGGACAAATGGTCGAGCTGATCGAGGAGGGGCAGGAACACGGTGCGCTCGAACACGGTGATCCCGAGCGCCTCGGGGCCATTCCGTATGCGACCGTGCAAGGTATCGCGACGATGGTCAACGGCAACATGATCGACGCGGAGAAGCTCGACGAGCTGGTCGAGACCGCAGTCGAGCGGTTCCTGCGGGGCGCCCGCCCACGGACCCGGTAATTGCTCGTGGACCGGGCCACCGGGAACACAGGGAACGATCCGCCGTACCTGCTCCGGGTTCCCGTGCACCCGACCTGCGCGGCTTCGCCGACCGTCCCGCGCACCCTCGCGCCCGGGGTGCCGTCCAGGGCGAGGGTGCCGTGCACGGCCTCAGCCGGTGCACGCTTCCGGGCGCTCCGGACCATCTGCGCACCACACCACCACCGACTTGCATCAAGAGCATAGAATGTTGCTCATGACGCAAGAAGATGGAGAGTTGGACAGCCTCGTACGCAAACGCATCCGCGCCCTGCGGGTGGCGCAGGGCTGGTCCCTGGCCGAGCTGGCCACCCGTGCACACCTGAGCCAGTCCTCGCTGAGTCGTATCGAGAACGGCCGGCGCCGCCTTGCCCTGGATCAGCTGGTCACCCTCGCCCGGGCCCTGGACACCACGCTGGATCAGCTCGTGGAGACCGCCGCCGACGACATCGTCACCAGTCCGATGATCGACGCCGCACACGGCCTGATGCGCTGGTCCGTCAAGGGCGACCCCGGCATGAGCGTGGTGCGCCAGCGCATGACCGAACCGCCGCCCGAGAACCCCGCGCGCATGCGCGCCCACCCCGGACGCGAATGGCTCGTCGTCCTGTCCGGCACCGCGGTCCTCATGCTCGGCCACCGCCGCTTCCGCGTCGAGACCAACCAGGCCGCCGAGTTCCCCACGATGATGCCGCACGCGATCGGCGCCGAGGGTGGCCCCTGCGAGATCCTGGGCATCTTCGACCGCGACGCCCGTCGCGGCCACCAGCGGGAGGGTGGCGACAGCGACGCCCAGGACACCTGAGTAACGGCTGGGTGGGCCGCGCGAGGGCGGCATCTTGCGCGTCGGGCAGCGCATCCGACCATCGTCTTGCGCAAACGGGAAAATTTCATGCCGCATACGCATGCCTGTCCTACGGTGAAGGCATGAACCAGACGCACCCGCACACCTCCCACCACGGCGTTGGGCACGAACACCACCGCGAACACGACGCCGACGGCCAGGCGGACATCCTCGACCTGGACGCCGAGATCCTCGCCGAACACACAGCCTCCATCACCGCATGGTTGCCGCTGGGGACGAGCCCGCGTCAGATCGTGGATCTGGGCTGCGGCACGGGCGCGGGCACCTTCGCCCTCACCGACCGCTTCCCCGACGCGCACGTCAGCGCCGTCGACACATCCACCGCACACCTGCAGCGCCTGCGCGCCAAGGCATGCGCCCGCGGCATCGAGGAACGCGTGCGCACCGTGCAGGCCGACCTGGACGAACCCGCCTGGCCCGACCTCGGCTCACCGGACCTGGTGTGGGCATCGGCCTCGATGCACCACATGGCCCATCCCGATCGCGCACTGCGCAACGTCCACGAGGCGCTCGCCCCCGGCGGCCTGTTCGCGGTCGTCGAACTGGCCGGATTCCCCCGCTTCCTGCCTGAGAGCGCCCCCGAGGACCGGCCCGGCCTGGAAGAACGCGTCCACGCCGTGGCGGACCGCCTGCGGTCCGAGCAGATGCCCCACCGTGGCGCGGACTGGGGCCCGATGCTGACCGCCGCCGGCTTCACCATCGAGGGCCGGCGCACCATCGCCGTGAACATCGAGGGCTCCCGCAGCGAAGCCGTCGGCCGCTACGCACTCGGCGGCCTGCAACGCATCCGCGCCGCCGTCGCCACCGAACTCTCCCCCGCGGACCTCACCGCGCTCGACCGACTCCTGGAAACCGGCAGCCCCCACAGCATCCTGCGCCGCGACGACCTGGCGATGCGCACAGAACGCACCGTGTGGGCCGCACGCCGCACCTGACCCCGAGCACCCCTGGTTGCCCGACAGACGACCCCCGCAGAAGATGACGACTCATGCGACCAACGGCTCCGGCCGGTCCCGGTGACCGACACGCGGGGTCGGGGCGGTCGCCTCGTGCCCTCGTGCGGTGGCCGAAGGTGAGTCGGCAGCCCGGAACGGGTAGGGCGGCCAACACGGCACCGCGGTGGTGCCGAAGACGTGACCGAGGGGGCAGCCATGGCCGACAGACTCAACGGACGCAAGATCGCGATCCTGGCCGCGGACGGGGTTGAACGGGTCGAACTCGTGCGTCCGCGTGAGGCGCTGAGCGAGGAGGGCGCGGACGTCGACCTGGTCTCGCTGAGCCAGGGGGAGATCCAGTCGATGAACGGCGACATCGAACCCTCGGACCGGTTCCGGGTGGACCGCTTGGTCTCCGACGCCAAGGTGGAGGACTACGACGCACTCGTGGTCCCGGGCGGAACCGTCAACCCGGACAACCTGCGCCTGGACGCGGACGCGGTGGGGTTCGTGCGCGACTTCGTCGCCTCGGGCCGGCCGGTGGCCGCGATCTGCCACGGGCCGTGGATCCTGGTGGAGGCCGACGTGGTGCGGGGGCGCACACTCACCTCCTATCCCAGTATCCGTACCGACATCCGCAACGCGGGTGGGGTCGTGGTGGACGAGGAGGTGGTCACCGACCACGGTGTCACCACGAGCCGCAGCCCGGACGACCTCCCGGCGTTCTGCGAGCGCATCGTGCGGGAGTTCGCCCAGGGATGAGGTGCGCACCGGCCCCTGGGGCGGCGCGGCGCGGACGAGGGGCGGGGGGGGGGGTGGGGTTGGGGAAACCCCCCCCCCCCCCGGGGGGTGTTGACCGGGGCGGGGGGGGAAACCCCCCGGGCGCGCGGGGGGGGGGGCCCCGGGGGGTGAAGACGCCAGGGA
>NZ_JBHXQY010000052.1:22465-46807 GCF_042716955.1 Nocardiopsis sp. NPDC058631
GGGGGGGGGGGGGGGGGGTGGTCGGGGTGGGGGGGGGGGTGCTGACCACCCCCCCCCCCGCCCCGCCCGTGGTCGTTCTTCCCGGTGCCGGGGTTACTCCGCCTCGGGCTCCTCGGGGTGGCGACGCAGGTGGATGACGGACGCGATGAGGCCGCCCCAGAGCACGATGACGGAGACCGCCATCATGACGATCGCGCTGGTGGACATCAGCTTTCCCCTTCCTTGGTGGTGGTCCCGGCAGCTTCCTGGGCCGCGTCGTCACGGGCGATGGCGTCGGCGCGCTTCCAGGGGAAGAGCGAGATGACGATCCCCAGGACGATGGCGCCGATGGCCAGGCCCCAGCCGGCGGAGAGCAGGAACCCGGTGGGGTAGCCCGCGTAGTTCTCGGAGAGTTCGGTGCGCACGCTGTCCCACATCATGAAGCCGAGCAGGATCGGTGTGACCCCGGCCAGCGCGACCTTCCACCACGTACCCAGGCGGAGGGAGGAGACGGCGTTGGTGTGCGCCTGGAACATCGGCAGCTTGCGCAGGATCCACCCGAACACGATGATCATCACGAGCCCGGCCAGCGCGATGCCGTACTGGTTGATGAAGTGGTCGAACACGTCCAGGAAGTGCAGGCCCTCCGGTGTGGGGAAGAGCAGGATCGAGGCCAGGGCCGTGGCGCCTCCGACCATCAGCACGGACTGGACGCGTCCCAGCCCGAGGCGGTCCTGAACAGCCGACACGATCACCTGGACGATGCTGATGAGCGAGGTCAGGCCGGCGACCGTGAGCGAGCCGAAGAACAGGATGCCGAACAGTGCTCCGCCCAGCGGCAGCGTGGAGATGATCTGCGGGAACGCGACGAACGCCAGCCCGATGCCGGACGTGGCGACCTCGTCGACGCCGGTGCCCGCCGCGTTGGCCATGAAACCGAGCGCCGCGAACACCCCGATGCCCGCGAGCAGCTCGAAGGAGCTGTTGGAGAAACCGGCGACGAGGGCGGACCCGGTCAGGTCGGCCTTGCGGCGCAGGTAGGACGCGTAGGTGACCATGATGGCGAAGCCGATGGACAGTGAGAAGAAGATCTGGCCGTAGGCCGCGACCCACACACTCCCGTCGAGCATCGCGCTCCAGTCGGGGGTGAACAGCGCGTCCAGGCCGAGTGTGGCCCCGTCCAGGGTGAGCGCCTGGGCGACCAGCAGGAGGAAAAGCACGACCAGCAACGGGATGAAGACCTTGTTGGCCTTCTCGATGCCGTTGCGTACTCCCAGGGCGAGGACGGCCAGGACGACCGCCCACACGCCCACGAGCGGCCAGGCGACCCCGGAGACGTAGCCCGAGACCATGCCGGGCGCGTCGCTCATCTGGAGGAAGTCGTTGAAGAAGAAGGCGTTGGGGTCCTCTCCCCACTCCTGGGAGACGGAGAAGCCGACGAATCTGACGGACCATGCGATGATCACGGCGTAGTAGACCGCGACCACGAAGCAGATGGCCACCTGCCACCAGCCGATCGCCTCGGCGGGGCGGGCGATACGCCGGTAGGACAGCGGTGCCGAGGACCGGTACTTGTGCCCGATGCTGTATTCCAGGACCAGCAGTGGGATCCCGGCGGTGAGCAGGGCGATGAGGTACGGCAGCAGGAACGCGCCGCCCCCGTTCTCGTAGGCGATGTAGGGGAATCGCCAGATGTTCCCCAGTCCGACGGCGGATCCGATCGCCGCCATCAGGAATCCCGCGCGCGTCCCCCACTGCTCGCGAGGCTGTTCGGCCATGTTCAGGCCTCCTAAATCATCCCGTAGTTCGCGAATCGCACCGTAGCAGGAGTTGGCCCCAGTGGCATGGTGGGAACGGTCCGCTTCGCGGCATGTCGCATGGCAGCGCGCGTTTCGGATTGTTTTGTGCAGATATGACATACCCGGTGTGTGGGTTCAGGAACGCTGAACTTCCGCCTTCGGTCACGCTTGCGCACGCCGACGGCGGCGCCCCGGGGCCGGGACGCCGCCGCGCGGACGGTGGGGACGGGCCGTGAGACGCGTCAGGGGCGGTGGCGGGGCCTCGGGCGCAGACGGGCGTTGGGCAGGTCGGGTGCGGGCAGTGCCGCCTCCTCGTCACCGGCCACCGCGGAGAAGCGGCGCTCGGGGCCGGGGGCCTCGCGCTCCCGCTCCCACGCGGTGCGTGCCCGCACGATCTCGTCGTGGTCGCGGCCGACGAAGTTCCACCACATCACGAGGTCCTCGGCGAAGGGCTGGCCGCCGATGACCAGCATCTGGGCGGCCTCCTCGGCGTGCAGTTCCACGTGGTCGCGGCCTTGGCCCAGGTAGAGCAGGGACCCGGCCCGCACCCGGTGCCCGAGGGTGTGCACGGTCGTGTCCAGGGGCAGGACACCGTGCTCGAAGGCCGGGTCCAGGGGCATGCGTACACGGGCACCGGGCTCCAGCACCAGTTCGGCTCCCATGAGCGGGGTGTAGGTGCGGGCGGGGGAGCGGTGGCCGTCGACCTCGCCCATGATGACCGTGACCCGCCCCCCGGCGGGTGTCCGGTCCGGCGGGGACGAGGCGCCCCCGCCGGTGTGCGCACCGTGCGGGTCCAGTCCCGGGAGGTCGAGGGCGGGCAGCTCGGTGTGGTGCTCGAAGTGCGGGGTCCCTTCGCGGTCGGCCTCGGGCAGGGCCACCCACAGCTGGGCGCCGTGCAGGAGGCCGGGCGCGTCGGAGGGAGTGCGCTCGGAGTGGGCGATACCGTGCCCGGCCGTCATGAGGTTGAGCTGGCCGGGACGGACCAGCTGGTCGGAGCCGACGCTGTCGCGGTGGTGGACCGACCCCCTCACCAGCCAGCTCACGGTCTGGAGTCCGATGTGGGGGTGCGGGGGCACCTGCATGCCGGCGCCGGTGGAGACGTCGGTGGGTCCGTAGGCGTCGGCGAAGCACCAGGCGCCGACCATACGACGGTTCTTGCCGGGAAGGGCCCGGCGGACCAGCATGGCGCGGGGGCCTCCGAGCGGGACCTCGCGGGGTTCGAGGAGCTCGGTGTCCGGTGCGGGTAGGGCGGGGCCGGTCTCCCCGGCGCAGACGCGCTCTTCACAGGGGTGGGGTTCGAGATTGCTCACCCTGCCGAAAGTAGCCGAGGCGGACCCGGTGCACGTGGTGCGCGGTGGCTGGGTGGTGCCCTCCTCACCAGCGCATGTGCACGTGTTCGGCGAACCCGAACAGTCCGTCGACCGACACCGGGCGGCCGTCGTCGGCGCGGATGGTGCCGGTGTAGTGGCCGAAGCACTGGTGGGTGTCGTTGACGACCAGCCCGGTGTCGGTGTGGTCGACCCTCTCGTGGAAGGGGGTGAAGACGAGGTCGACCTGGTCGGATCCGGGGGTGCGGATCCACCAGGGGGTGAGGGCGTCGTCCGGGTCGTAGTCCCATTCGAGTTCCTCCCCGATCTTGGACAGGCGGCCGTCCACGCACAGGGCGTTCTCGGTCAGGCCCGTGCCCTCGGTCCATCGGCCGCCGAACTGGAGGCCCACCGTGTGGCCGTTGGTGCGCCCCGAGGCGGCGCCCCAGTTCCACCGCGTGTCGTAGGGCCACCGGCCGCGCCCGTGGTCGAGCACCCCCCACGCGTCGGTGAAGTCCAGGACGTCCCGGCCGAGGCGGACCGAACCCCGGGCGGGGCGGGCGGTGTGCTTGGAGGTGTATTGGAAGCGGTCGGCGCTCCAGGGGATGACCACGCTCATGCTCTCGTGGCCCTCGGGCAGGTCGACGGTGAGGTCGGCGTTGAGTCTGCCCTCGGGTGTGTCGCAGGAGAACCGGAGCCGGGTAGCACCGGGCACCTCCTGGATGCGGGCGCGTACAGGGCCGATCGCGGCGCCGGTCCCCGAGCCGAGGCTGTCGGGCAGACGGACTCCGTGCGCGAGAGGGTGCAGGGAGGTGCGACTGATCTCCCGCCCCCCGTACTCCAGGAGGTACACGCTGGTCAGGCCGAGGTAGTCGATGTCGGCGACGGTGACGGCAACCAGGTGGGTGGGGGTGGACACACACCAGTACTCCCACTTCTTGCGGCGGCCCCACCCGGGCATCGCGCTCCGGTGCAGGGGGGTGCGGGACCACCCCACGGCGTCGGGGTTGAGCCGACCGTCGGGGGCGCACAGGTCAACGGGGTCGGTGATCTCCCGCTCGTGTGTTGCCATGCCCGGCAGCATAGGGGGGAGCGGAGCCGCCGGTAAGGGCCCGGCGGGGTCCGTTCCGGACACGCCCGGGACGGTCAGGCGTGGGGCCCCACGGTGATGGTCCCGAAGGTCAGGCGCGGGGTGGCCTGGAGGATGAGTCCGATACGGTCGGCCTGCTCGGCGACGGCGTCGCGCTGGGTGGGAGAGAGCGGAACCAGGGCCTCCACCGTCACGTCGAGGTGCCGTCCGGTCCTGCGCTGGTGCCAGACCCCGGCGGCCAGGCCCTCCAGGTACAGGACGGGGTAGTTCCCGGCCTGGCCCGCGGCGAGCGCGCGCTGCTGGGCCGGGCCGGGGAAGACCACCTCGCGCGGGTGGCAGCCCACGGTGTAGGCGTCGAAGTAGGGCAGCAGCAGGACGTCCGGGGCGGGCGCGGGAGGGGGAGCGGTGTCCCCGGCGATCCGGTAGAGGGTACTGCCCTCCACCTCCACGGGTTCGACGAGATCGCCCAGGGACGCGAACAGCTCGCCCGCCCAGCGCCTGGGCGCGGAGAGCCACTTGGCGAAGTGCTGGGGTGTGGCCGGGCCGTAGGCGCGCAGGTACCCGGTGACCACGTGGGCGAGGGCCTGGTCGGGGTCAGCGGGGGTGAAGCCGGGCAGCCACCGGTGAGGGCTGGTGTAGGTGACCTTGCGCCCGCGCATGGGCCCGAAGCACAGGGAACCGTGGTTGGCGAGGGTGTGGGTGGCCTGGCGCCAGCGCGGCCACTTGGTCGAGAAGGCGTCCATGACCGGGTCCGCGGCCCAGGAGCCGACCCGCTCGGCCAGAGCCCCGGTGAGTTCGTCGACGGTCATCTCGGTGTCGGCGAGGACGGCGGCGGAGGCTTTGACGAGTTCCCCGGTCTGCTCGGGGGTGAGTAGGGCTCCCTTGGGGGAGGGGTTGCCCGCGCGCTGGGCGGCCGAGAGCGCCGCAGTCCACAGCGGCAGCTCGCGGGTGGGCAGCAGGTGGACGGTACCGCGCGGGCCGAAGGTCTTGACCAGCTCGTGGGTGTCCCACAGTGCGGCGCGCACGTGCGTGCGGTCGGCGCCCTCCAGGCGAAGGCCGACCGACACCTCGGCCGCCGACATCACCTGGGCGTGGGCGCCGCACATGGCGCCGACCACGTCGGCAGCGCTCGCGCCCGGGGAGGTGAGCGCGTGGCGCCACAGGCGTCGCGCGGTCATGTCCTGCCAGGTGGTGGGGGTGCCCATGGGTCTCCTCGGGGGTGCTGTGGTGCCTGTGGCCCCACCCTAGGAAACCTGGAGGCCAGGAACTGTCCTCCACTGGCGTGATCTCACAGATCACGGCCAGCCGCAGGAGGGTGCGCACCGCGATGGCGCAGCTGGGGCGCCGGTGGTCTTCGAGCTGACCACGGCCTCGGGGTGTATCGCCCGTCGCGGCGTCGGGATACTCAAGGGGTCCCTCATCGCTGTGGGGTTCGGCGTGTTCGGGATCGAGGGAACGGCCGATGGAAGGGACCTGCTCATCGTGGACGCGCACGGCCGCACCGTGGTGGACAAACGGTGGGTGCGGCAGACAAGCCAGTGGCGGGTACGTCGTGGCGGAGCTTTCGCTGAACGCGGGCAGGGCCGAGCAGGCCGCGCTCGTCCCCGTGCTGCGGTCGACGCTGGCCCGGTCACGCCACCGCCGAGTGGTCAGCCGAGTAGGTCCCAACGGTTCCCGGAAATGTCGAAAAAGACCGCAAATCGGCCGTAGGGCTCCGTGCGCGGCTCGGTGGCGAATCGGACCCCGGCGTCGACCATCCGCGCGTGGGCCGCTTCGAAGTCGTCCACGCGCAAGAAGAACCCGACGCGTCCAGCGACCTGCCCGCCGACCACCGTGGCCTGGTTCTCACCGTCGGCTCGGGCCAGGAGCACACCCGTCGCCGCGCCGGGAGGACGCACCACGACCCACCGCTTGGGGCGTCCGTCCTTGGTCACCGAGGGGGAATCCTCCGCGAGTTCGAAACCCAGGGCGTTGACGAAGAACTCGATCGCGGGGTCGTAGTCATCAACGACGATGGTGACCAGGTCCAGGTTCATGCCGTCAGCCTAAGAGGTCTTGTACTTGGGGGTTGAGGAGGACCCCTGCAGAATCTGGCGGTAGACCCCCACTCAAGGTCACGTTCAGATCACGGCAGCCCCCGCTCAATCGCGATATCAGAACGGTAGGTGGCGGTAACTCCGCCCTCGACGGTTCGCTAACGCCACTGGCTGCTCGGCTGTTGCCCAAGCCCCGCCACCGCGGCAATCCTCGCGCACTCATGTATCGCAACCCATTGGTTGTGATAGGTTGCATGGCAACCGAAGTGTTGCAATGGAGGTTGCGATGCCCGTCCCGGACAACATCGAGCGCGTGCTCGAACTCGCCCATCCACCCGAGAAGGTGTGGGCCGCGTTGACCACCGCCGAAGGACTCGGCGGTTGGTTCGGCTCCCGCGCGGAGATCGACGACCTGCGTCCTGGTGGCGAGGCGCGCGTGTGGTGGGACCAGCAGGACGGGCACACCCTCGCAATCCAGGTCGTCGAGCCGCCCCACCGGTTCGCCTACACGTGGGCGATCGACGGACTGCCAGCGGGCGACCCGCACCGGACCCGGGTCGAGTTCACATTGGAGCCCACCAGCACGGGTACGCGGTTGATGGTGCGCGAGACCGGCTTCGCCCGGCTGCCGGACGACCTGGCCGGCGCCTACGAGGACAACACCACGGGCTGGCGGACGGAGCTGACCGAGTTGGCCGAGTACCTCGATGCCGCTTCCTGACCGCCCCGAGACCGATACCGAGTCGACCGCCCAGGCGGTCTTCACCGCACTGGCCGACCCGACGCGGCGCCGCATCCTCGCCGAACTCGCCGCGCACGGCCCGGCGACGGCGACCGATCTGGCTGACCGGCTCCCCCCTTCACGCCAGGCGATCGCCAAACACCTCGGCCTGCTGTCCGATGCCGGACTGGTCCGGGCGGAGACCGGGGAGCGGCGCCGGATCCGCTTCCGGCTGCAGACCGGGCCGGTGGCCGTTGCCCAGTCGTTTCTCGCCGCGATGGCGCGCGACTGGGACGGCCGCCTGAGCGCACTGCGCGACCACCTCGACGACCCTAGGAGGGATGGGACATGACCCCGACGTTCCGCGGCGGCCACAACATCGCCATGAAACTGCCCAAGGCCCAGTTCGACCGCACCGTCGCCTTCTACCGCGACATTCTGGGAATGGAGGTCACCGACGAGAGCAGCGAGGCCGTCGCGGACGGCGTTGCCCAGAGCGCATCGGTGCGGTTCGGTCCGGTCAAGCTGTGGTTCGACCGCGTCGACAACTACGCGCGGGCCGACCTGTGGCTGGAGCTGTTCACCGACGATGTCGGCCTCGCGACCCGGCACCTGGCCGCGCACGGTGTCGCGGTCCAGGACGAACTGGAACCGCTCCCTTCCGGACTGGATGCCCACTGGATCAGCAGCCCGGTGGGCATCCCGCACATCGTCCGGCTCACCGAGGAGGCGCAGTAGGGGGTTGAGGAGGAGGGCACGGCTCTACCGCTAAATCCTGGAGTAGTCCTTCTCGCCCCCTGATACGCTCGAAAACTTTGTTCGCGCCGGAAGGAACTCCATGGACATGCCCTCCCCGCACCGCCGTTTCCTCGATGATGTGCTCCCTAAGATTCGGCAGGAGCCGAGAATTGCCGGTGTTGCCGTTGCGGGGTCGATCGCGGGAGGGCTCCCCGACATCTACTCCGATGTCGACCTGGTCGTGGCCGTCGAGGACGAGGCGTTCGATTCCGTCATGGCCGATCGCCTCGCTCTGATTGGCTCATGGACCGACCTCGTGGCGGGGTTCATTGGGGAGCACGTCGGCGAACCCCGCCTGATCATCACTCTCGTCGGCCCGCCTCTTCTTCATGTCGACTTCAAGTTCGTGCGGGTCTGCGACTTCGCCGAGCGCATCGAGGACCCCGACATCCTGTGGGACCGGAACGGCGCCCTGGCCGACGCCCTCGCGGCGCACCCGCTGGCGGCTGATCCGCTCGACCTCCAGTGGATCGAGGACCGGTTCTGGATCTGGGTGCACTACGGTGCTACGAAGCTCGGCCGCGGCGAGTTGTTCGAGGTCATCGGCTTTCTCGGCTACCTGCGCGATGCCGTGCTGGGCCCGTTGGCCGCGCGGCGGGCGGGAGCGCCGCCCCGCGGCGTCCGCCACCTCGACTCTGTCGCACCAGAGGAGGCCCGGGAGCTGCGGGCGACCCTCTGCGGTTACGACCCCCATGAGGCCGGCCGGGCCCTCCTCGCCACGGTCGACCTCTACCGACGCTGGCGCGACGACACCGGAATCACCCTCGACCCCCGCCGCACCGCCGAACAACTCGCTGTCCGTTACCTCCACGACGTCATCGACCAGCAGGCCTGACCGAAGTGCTCCGGCGGGTCACCGAGCGGGGGTGCGTCCAGGGTGACGACTGGCTGCCCACCTGCGGACCTGCCCGAACCGCCTCCCGTCAGGGTCTTCGGTAACGAACTGATCGAACTTCAGGAATTCTGAAGCATCCTCATACCGAAGCCCGCGGGTCGGTGAAGGCGGCGAGCTCGCCCGCTAGATCCTGGGGGAGGTCCAAAGGGCTCATCCGATTTGGTGAGCCAGCGGTGGCAGATCAGTGTGCGGGGAAGGCCAGGAAGTGGTCGGTTTTGCGCTCGTAGTGGCAGTGCAGGCGACGACATCCAGTCGGCCGGGCCATGATGCGGTGGACCTGCCACCAGCGCTGTCCCAACCGCTTCGAGGACTCCATACCCTTGCGGGCCAGGAGGTGGACGATCCCGCATGAGCGGAGCCACCGGCGCAGATGATGCTCGTCGTATTTCTTGTCGCCATGCAACTCGGTGGAACGCCGGTGCGCGGTGGGCCCGGATGGGCCGAACACCGGTAGAAGCTGCGCCCAGGTTCACCCGTCCGAAGCTACGGCTGTTCCTCGCTTCCGTCGTCGCCCAGGGCGTCCAGGTAGAGCAGCAAAGCCGAGCTGTCCTGGCGCATCGGGCGGGACGCGGTGGAGTGCCGTTCCGCGGCCGTGGAGCTGCCGCTTCGTGCCGCCTCAGGTCGAATGCCCGGCGAAAGGGTGGTAGGCGGCGTGTTCCCTGCCTTCGAGAGCGTCCGTGACCATGGCTCCAAGACTGTTGAGGATGTGGGAGCGCACCAGTCCGGCCGCAGCGGCGCCGTCGCCGATGACGACGAGCTCCAGGATCTCGTGGTGCTGGTTCAGGTCGAGGGTGCGCGGCTCGGCGCCAGCGGGCAGTTCCAGGCCGATCCGCCGGTACCGGTCGGCCTTGTCCCACAGGTCGTCCAGAAGCCTGATCATCACGTTGTTGTGGGAGGCGGTATAGATCGCCCGGTGGAAGGCCCTGTGCGCCGCGATGGCCTCCTCGCCCCAGGTGCGGGTGACCGGAAGGAGTGCGTCGGCCGCCGCCCTCATCGTGGCGATCTCCCGTTCCGTCCGGCGCAGCGCGGCGAGCTCGGTAGCGGAGGGTTCCAGCGAGAAACGGGTCTCCAGTAGCTCACGTGCTTCGGAGGCACTCATGGGTGCCACGCGAACATCTCGGTGGGTCTCCATCACGACCCAGTCCTCGCTGGCCAGCCGTCTGACCGCCTCACGCAGGGGGGTGATGCTCATCCCCATCTCCTCGGCCAGGTCGTACTGCGACAGGCGTGATCCCGGGGCGAGCTCACCCGAGGTGATGCGGCGGCGCAGCTCGGTATAGGCCAGCCCACCCTTGCTGGAGAAGACGTTGGCGCTGTTCATCGTGACCTCTCTCACAAGATCTTCCCTCATGGGCTTGTGGGCTCCATCTCGGTCAGTATAGGGTCCGCATAACTTATAAGAGGCTTATAAGATCTATTTCCGCAGGAAGAGACCTATGCGAATCGTTTCCGCCCACGCCGGCACCATCCCGATCAGCTCGTCGATGCGCAACGCCTACATCGACTTCAGCAAGATGGACTGCACGATCCTGGCCCTGGTCAGTGACGTCGTGGTCGACGGCAAGCCGCTGGTGGGCTACGGCTTCAACTCCAACGGCCGGTACAACGCCACGGCCATCCTGAACGAGCGGATGCTGCCGCGGCTGCGCGACGCTGCGGCCGAGGACCTGCTCGACGAGAACGGCGAACTCTCACCCGCCCGCGCGTGGGACGTCATGATGCGCAACGAGAAGCCCGGCGGCCACGGTGAGCGCTCCGTCGCCGTCGGCGTGGTGGACATGGCTCTGCACGACCTCGCCGCCAAGGCCGCGGGCGTGCCGCTGTACCGGTGGATCTCCGACCACTACGGTGACGGCGACCCGGACGAGGACGTCTTCGTCTACGCCGCCGGCGGCTACTACGCGCCCGGCAAGACCCTGCAGGACCTCCAGGACGAGATGCGGGGCTTCCTCGACGCCGGCTACGAGATCGTCAAGATGAAGATCGGCGGCGCCGACCTGGCCGAGGACCTCAAGCGCATCGAGGCGGTCATCGACGTCCTGAACGGCGACGGCTCCCGGCTGATGGTGGACGTCAACGGCAAGTTCGACCTGCGCACCGCACTGGAGTACGGCCGGGCCATCGACCAGTACGGCCTCTTCTGGTACGAGGAAGTCGGCGACCCGCTGGACTACGGCCTCAACGCGACGCTGTCGGAGCACTACCGCAACCCCATCGCCACCGGCGAGAACCTGTTCTCCCTGCAGGACGCCCGGAACCTGATCCGCTACGGCGGCATGCGCCCGGACCGCGACTTCATCCAGGTCGACCCGGCGCTGAGCTACGGCCTGACCGAGTACCGCCGGGTCCTGGACATGCTCGCCCAGCACGGCTGGTCCTCCCGCCGGTGCATTCCGCACGGCGGACACCAGTTCTCACTGCACATCGCCGCGGCCCTCAAGCTCGGCGGCAACGAGTCCTACCCCGGAGAGTTCCAGCCCACCGGCGGCTTCACCGACGACGCGGTGATCACCTGCGGCCGTGTGGCGCCGGGTGACCTCCCGGGCATCGGGCTCGAGGGCAAGGCGGAGTTCCACAAGGCCCTCCGGGGCCTGCACGGCTGACCGTCCGAGACCGGTGGCTCCCGGGATGGTCGCGGACACGGGAGCCGCCGCCTCCGAGACGGCGTGAACGGCCGTCCGAACCACGGGCGCCGCCGACGGAGTCAGTGCCACGACCGGCGACGGTCTCCTATTTCCTCGCGGAGTTCCCACGGCCCCATTCCCGCTCACGGCCGAGGTCGATCCGCGTACCCCCCAACCGGTCTTTTCGCCGCGGTTCGCGTCGAGCCGAAGACCAGAGAAGGTGCAGCAATGGCAACCTCTTACCCGTATCCCCTGTGGGAGAGCCTGTGGGCGTCCCACAGGCAGATCAAAGGGCTCCTGACGTTCTCCAAACGCGGGAAGTCGCCACGGGCGGAGTCGGTGACCTCCAGCGGCGGACCCGCCGCCCATGACAGCCCTGAAAGCACGGGGCCGGCCGTGGAGTCCGGTGGGCCCGGCCCCGGTTACACACCCGCGCGCGTTACAGGGCTGGCACTCGGCCCGCTGTTGTTCGTGGCAACGCTCATGTTCTTCGAACCCGAGGGGCTCTCATCGGCGGGGCGAGCGGTCCTCGCCACCACCCTCTGGGTCGCGACCTGGTGGATCACCGAGGCGATCCCCATCCCGGTCACGTCCTTGCTCCCGGTCGTGCTCCTGCCGCTGACCAGCGCGCTGGACGGCGATGCCGTGGTCGCGGCGTACGGCAACGACATCATCTTCCTGTTCCTCGGAGGGTTCTCGCTCGCGATCGCGATGGAGAAATGGAACCTCCACCAACGCATTGCCCTCTCGATCGTCGCGGCGATCGGGACGAGCCCGCGTCGTATTGTCCTCGGCTTCATGGTCGCGACTGGCTTCCTGTCGATGTGGGTCTCCAATACGGCCGCCACCATGATGATGATCCCCGTCGGGCTGGCGGTCGTGTACCAGGCCGCACGTTCGCTGCGGGGAGGGGAGTTCGCCGACGACCTGCCCAAGTTCGAGAAGTCCATCGTCTTCGGCATCGGGTACGCGGCCACCATCGGCGGCCTCGGGACGCTGATCGGAACACCGCCGCTCGCCGTTCTCGCGGCGACCGTGGGGGAGCTCTTCGGTGAGAGCATCTCGTTCGGAGGGTGGATGGTGTTCGGGGTCCCGATCGCCGTCATCCTCCTGGCCCTGGCGTGGTTCTACCTGACGGGCGTCAAGCTCAGGGTCCGGTTCAAGCAGCTTCCCGGCGGCAGGGAGATCATCCGGGAAGAGAGGAGGTCCCTCGGCGGGATGTCCACCGAGGAGAAGGTTGTACTCGGCGTCTTCCTCGGAACGGCGTTCATGTGGGTGACCCGGTCCTTCCTCTGGGAGGACCTCCTTCCGGGGATCAGCGACGGGGTGATCGCGATCGCTGCGACGGTGGTCCTGTTCACGCTGCCGAGCCGCAGTGCCGGGGAGAAGAGAATCCTCCAATGGGAGGACTCGAAGAAGATCCCCTGGGGGATCCTCCTGCTGTTCGGCGGCGGGCTGGCCATCGCCGCGGGGTTCGTCGACACCGGCCTCTCCGCGTGGATCGGCGAGCAGTTGCGCGTGCTCGACGGGGTCAACATCATCCTGACCATCATCCTCGCCACCGCGCTCGTGCTGTTCCTGACGGAGATCACCTCGAACGCCGCGACGGCGACGATGATCCTCCCGGTCATGGCAGCCCTCGCGGTCTCCCTGAACATCCACCCGTACGCGTTGATGGTCCCCTGCGCGATGGCCGCGAACTGCGCGTTCATGCTCCCGGTAGGCACCCCTCCGAACGCCATCATGTTCGGCACCGGCAGGGTGAAGATCATGGAAATGGTCAGGACCGGGTTCTGGCTGAACCTCATCGCCCTCGCCCTCGTCATCGCGGGGACGCTGTTCCTGCTGCCGCTGCTGTGGGGAGTCGACCTCATGACCATCCCTGCTGAGTTCCGATAGCCGGATCGTCCGGAGATGAAGTCGGCCGGTTCCTGTTGACCGAACCCGGTGGAGCGGCTCTTCGCCGAGATCACCCGCTGGGTGATCCGGCGGAGGCCCTACACATCGGCCCCCGATTTTGGGGGCCAGGCGGTACACGATCCCCCGTTGGCGGAGCCACCGACGCAGGTGGGCGTAGTCGTAGCCCTTGTCGCCATGTGGCTTGGCCGGTTTGTGCCGCCTGAGTCCGCGGCGGGAGCGGATCGGCGGGATCCCCACCACCAGGGGCTGTAAGGCCTGGCTGTCGTCGGTCTCGGCCCCCGAGATCGCCACGGACAGGGCAGGCCGGCCCGGTCGGTGATCAGGTGAATCTTCGACCCCTTCTTGCCCTGGCCGACAGGATTCGGACCCGTCAGGTCCCCCCTTTGAGGGTCCGCATGTTCACCGAGTCGATCACACACCGCGACCAGTCCAGCCCACCGCGGGAACCGGGCTCGTCCAGCATGAGCCGGTGGAGTTTGGCCCGGACCCGCACTTGGGTCCACTCGGTGAAGCGCCGGTGCACGGCGGCACCGGAGGGGCCGAACACCGGCGGGAACTGGGTCCAGGCGCAGCCGGACGCGGCCACGAAGATGATAGCGGCCACGACTTGGCGGTTGCCGTGTCTGCTGCCCCGGTCTCCCGCACCCCATGCCCAAGCTGCGTCCGTACCGCTTTCAGGCGCTCACTGTCGGTGTGAATCAACCCTACTGGCGCAAGCCCGGCCAGGAGGTCAAAACGGCTGACGCAGCAGATCAACTGCCTACCGACGGATCAAGTCCGATGACGCCGGACACCACGGGCAACGTCGCGTTGCACGGGGGCTTCCGTGGTCTCGCCGTGACCTCCAGTGGGGTCTACCGCCACATCCTGGAGTGGTCCTCCTCGACCCGGCTACCTTGCCCGGCTTCGGGAGTGCCTCACCCGGTCAGGGGACCAGGAGGTAGAAGGGCTCGTCGGCCGCTGCGCCGTTGACCCCGGTCAGCACGCCGATCGTGAAGTTGTCGATGATCTTGGTGAAGATCTCGCCCCTCCAGTCGGCGGACTGGTTCAGCGTCGTTTGGGGGACCGTCCCGGTCGCGTTGATGTGCGACTCCAGGGTGATGCTGTAGCGGCCGGCTCCGGTGCGGTGGACCGCGACGACGCCCTTGCCGTGCTGGAGGGTGCCGTCCTTGGCGACGGCTGCGGCGGCCTGACCGGAGCGGGTCGCGCCCACCTGCTCGCCTACTGGGAGGCCTACGCCGACCTGTACCCGGAGGTGGAGGTCGACACCGAGGCCGCCGGTCGGGTTTAGGACCAGAGGAGGCTAACCGCTGCTTATCGGCGGCCGGTCAAGATGGATTGGCGGGTGCGGATGCACGACAGCCCCCGTGCGGCGCCCCACCACCCGGGGGCTGTCGTGATCTCCGCCACGAACGGGGTGCTCGGCTTGAGTGTGCCCCAAGGGCATGGTTTCTCATTTGTTGCGCCACCTCACGACCTCCGACCGGGACACGGTCGACCACGACGACAGGAACCGACATGCCCACGACGACGCCCTCAACCCGACCCCGACCCGTCGCCGGCACCGTCGCCCTCTGGGCGTTGCAGGTGCTGCTGGCCGTCGTGTTCGCGTTCATCGCCCTCCCGAAGGCGATGGCCGACCCCATCGCCGTCGCGCCATTCGATCTGATCGGGCTCGGCATCCCCGGCATGGTCGTCGTCGGCTGGCTGGAGCTCGCCGGGGCGATCGCGCTGCTCGTCCCCCGGCTGTGCGGCCTCGCCTCGCTCTGCCAGGTCCCGCTGATGATCGGCGCGACGGTCCTGAGCGCCGTCGTGACCCCGGACCTGGTCGCCATCCCGGCGTGCACCCTGGTCCTAGTCTGTGTCGTGGCCTGGTTCCGCCGACACGACACCGCCGCCCTCGTCCGGATGGTGCGCCGCTGATGGGCATCACCTGCCAGGTGGGCCAATCCGCCAGGTGCGCAGACCAGTCGCAGATTCCATCTGACGCAATAGCGTTCAGTTACCAAGTACGCCGGAAAGGGGCAACGGGGTTCTCCAGTGAAGCCCAGGAGGGCTAACCGCTCTTACCGGTGTTGAGTCAACCAGGGTTGACGAATCCGGGCGCGAGAAAACCCCTCGCGCAACGAGTCGTTGCGGAAGGGGTTTCGTGATCTCGGTGTGATGTTCGGGGGCGGGAAGCGCCAGCTCCTGGAGCGGTCCTCCTCCACCCCTGGCTAGGTCGGGTTGCTGTCCAGCTTGCGCCGTTCCCTGCGGTTGGGGTGGCGGATGGCTACTCCCGCCATGCCGCCGGACCCGGCGAGCCGGATCAGCGGAGTTCCCGGAAGCCGGTCGGGGGTGGTCTTGTCCGTCAGGCCGCCAACACCGGGATCCATGCCGCTGGTGTCTGCGGCCCAGCCGTCGGGGATGACAATCGTGACACCAGATGTCTCCCCGTACGCCTCCACTGCGACCTCCGTGAGGCGGCACTCAACCCGGGTGAAGTCAATCTTCACACCCCCCACGCCTCCGTGAGCGATCACGTGCCCGGGAACCTCCCAACGCCCGGGGCCTCGAGACGCGCCATACATGCCGCCCTTGAGCACCAGTGGCGGCTGACTCGCAGAGGAATTCAGTCTCGGCAAGTCAGCGGTCAGCACAGCCAATTCGGCGTGAGTCCTGGACTTCAACGCCTGCTCCAGACGCGAATCCAGCTCATCGAGATCGATTCGCCCCTCGGCTGCCGCATCGCGCAGCTGCTCCACCACTGCTTCCCGGTCGTCGTGAGAGGCGCGGAGCTCTCCTGATGGAGCAGGGAGCAGAGAGGGATCCGGGGGTTGGGCAGTCATGGCCACAAGGATAAGCAGCCAGCGGACTGGGACTGCACGTCTCAGGTCAGCACACCTGGACGGCCCGGTTGTCGCCGGGTAGCCCCGGCGCGGTTCACTTCTCAGCGGTCAGACGACCAAGGTCGACGGACGCGGGCACAGCGAAGCCCCCGAGCGGCATCGTGTTGAGAGGGGGCCGTTTGCCGTAGCTCCGGGAGAACCGGACCTACAGAAAGGGTCAGACCCCGAACGCGGCGGGGTAGCGGATGGTGCCGGTCAAGGAGGGCGGGCACCGTCCAGACACAAGCGGAGAGGGCCTCCGGTATCGGTGTGGAGTGCGACATCTGCACCGACTCACCGGAAGGCCCTCGATGGCTCACACCACCCACGCCAACGCCCGTCTCACACCCGCCGGACGCCCGGCCCTGGCCCGCTGCGTGGTCGAGGACCGCTGGCCCCTGCGCCGGGCCGCCGGGCCCCGGACCGGGGCTCCTTCCGCCCGCCCCGCAGCGCCAGGCACCCCGTCCCGGCTGCCTTGCAGCCCGTAGCTTCGGGGAACCGCCGCCCGGTGCGCATCACACAGCCCGCAGACACCATCCATAGTCGACGGTGGTACCGGCTTTGACCCTGATCGTGGCGGCACCGCCCCACTTGACGTAGGCGCGCTCCTCGGGCGGCGGCACATCGCGCATGCTGCCGTAGCGGCCCAGGTGACAGCCGTGGCCCACCTGGTCATAACCCTGTCGCGCGCCGATGACGAAGACCTTGGGAATGATCTCGTACAGGTCCATCTCGGGGTTGCCGCGGCTGCCGAAGATGTTGGTGGGGAAGACGGTGATGTCCTCGGCGTAGGCGAACTCCAGGCGTCCATCGCGCAGGCTCACCAGGCGCAGTGCCTGGGTGAAGGGGCCGGGCGGGGTGCCGTTGGCGCGAAAGCACAGGATCCATCGGCCCGCGTCCTGGTTGGCGTACTCCTTGCTGAGGGCACCGCCGTCCCACCGGTAGTTCCCCTCGTCGTCCGAGGTGGTGACCTGAGAGGTCCACGCGTCCAGGTAGGGCTCGCTGCCCTCAGAGGTGATGTTGTAGTAGGACAGGATCTGCACGGCGGGCGAGTAGGTCCAGCCCGTCCCCTCCAGTTGGCCGGCGAAGGGCGCAAGCGCCTCGGGCCTGGTGGTGGTGCACGCGTCCAAAAGTTCGGCCAGGCTCAGCAGGTCCGGGGGCAGCGCATCCGCCCGCGCCGCAGATTCCTGGGTGATCTCGGGTGCGGTCGGGAGCGGGGGGAAGTCGGACGAGGCCAGGGATCGGGTGTCGTCGCTCATCGAGTGCCTTTCTCGGGAGAGTGCATCCGCGGGGGGTGGAGCTGCGGCTCCGCAGAGATCCCCCATCCTACGCACGGAGACTACGCTCAGTAATGCGAATGTCACATGAGGAGTCGGTGTGCGTTCTGCTGGGTGGATCTCGAATAGGTCTGCCAAGTCGTGTCCTGGTCTGACTCGTGGGTCGTGCTGGTCCTGGTGCGTCCGTGGTCCTGATGCTCGTCGGTGGATCGCTGGATCGCCTGCGGTAGTGGGTCGCCGGGTGGAGTCGTGGGCGTGATGGCACTGACGACCCGGAGGTCGACGCGATGGTGACGGCGGCGACGGAGTCGGAGCGGCGGGCGCCTTGGGCCACTCGGAAACCCCGGCTTGGTCTCCCTTCTGACCTGCCAAAACGCAGATTTGTCGTGGGATTTTCCGCCAGAACCACCGGGCCCCCTGCGGCTGCCCGCGATCCGCGTGTGGCCTCACCGCAGAGCTCCGAACAGGACACTCCTCGGCGCGAGCCTTCGCTCCGACGCCCCCGGGCCTCCGCTCGCGATGTTTTCCGCGTCTTTCCACCCCGGATCGCGGCGCGGCGCCTTCGGGCCTCTGGTGTGGACGGACGGTTTGCCGTACGCTGGAAAGCGCTTTCACAAGGAGAGGTGGTAACAACCCATGAGTGATCACGTGCTGGGTGTCGCCATGAACGGCGTCACAGGACGCATGGGGTACCGGCAACACCTGACCAGGTCGATCCTGGCGATCCGCGAGGCCGGAGGGGTTCCCCTGCCCGACGGCTCCCGGATCATCCCCGAACCAGTGCTGGTCGGGCGCTCCGAGCGGAAACTGCGCGAGATCGCGGACCAGCACGGTATCGAGCGCTGGACCACCGACCTGGACTCGGTTCTCTCCGACGACCGGATCTCGGTGTACTTCGACGCCCAGATCACGCACGCCCGCGAGGCTGCCGTCCGTGCCGCCATCGCCGCGGGCAAGCACATCTACGTGGAGAAGCCGACCGCGAGCACGCTCAGCTCGGCACTGGAACTGGCCAAGCTCGCCCGCGACGCGGGCGTGCGCAACGGCGTGGTGCAGGACAAGCTCTTCCTGCCCGGCCTGCTCAAACTGCGCCGCCTGGTCGAGAGCGGCTTCTTCGGAAAGATCCTTTCCGTCCGGGGCGAGTTCGGCTACTGGGTCTTCGAGGGCGACTGGCAGCCCGCGCAGCGACCCAGCTGGAACTACCGCGCCGAGGAGGGCGGCGGGATGGTGCTGGACATGTTCCCGCACTGGCACTACGTGCTGGAGCACCTGTTCGCCCCCGTGCGCACGGTGACCGCCAAGGTGGCCACCCACATCCCCGAGCGCTGGGACGAGGAGGGGCGCGCCTACCAGGCCACCGCCGACGACTCCGCCTACGGCATCTTCGAGTTGGAGGGCGGCATCATCGCCCAGATCAACTCGTCCTGGAACGTGCGCGTCAACCGCGACGAACTCGTGGAGTTCCAGGTCGACGGCACCCACGGCAGCGCCGTGGCGGGGCTGCGCACCTGCCGCGTCCAGCACCGCGCCTCCACCCCCAAGGCGGTCTGGAACCCCGACCTGGAGGACCCGGCCAGCTACCGGGAGCAGTGGGACGAGGTTCCCGACAACACCGAGTTCCCCAACGGGTTCCGCGCCCAGTGGGAGGGCTTCCTGCGGCACGTGGTCCTGGACACCCCGTTCCCGCACGACCTGCTCTCCGGCGCGCGGGGCCTGCAGATGGCCGAGGCCGGCCTGCGTTCGGCGCAGAACGGGCACACCGTCGAACTGGACGGGGTCACACTCACGTGAACACACTGCGCCTACCCTCCCCTGACGGCGCCGTCGCGCCCTACACCCTGACCGGTGTCCCCGCCGACACCTCGCCCCTGCCGCCCGCCCACTCCCGCGTCGCCTTCGCGGCCGCCCACGTGGTCGCCGACCCGTCGGCGCCCAACGCTCCCGGAGCACCCGCCCGCCTGGACTGGGAGGCCACCCTGGCCTTCCGCCACCACCTGTGGAACCAGGGGCTGGGCGTGGCCGACGCGATGGACACGGCCCAGCGCGGCATGGGCCTCGACTGGGAGACCACCGCCGAGCTGATCCGCAGGTCGGGAGCGGAGGCCGCCGCGCGCGGCGCCGCCCTGGCCTGCGGCGTGGGCACCGACCAACTCGCTTCTTCCGATGTCGACTTGGAAAGCGTTATCACGGCCTACGGGGAACAACTCGACGTGGTGCAGGGGGCTGGTGCCACACCCGTCCTGATGGCCTCACGTGCCCTGGCTGCCGTGGCCGGGGGACCCGGCGACTACGCCAAGGCATACGGCCGCCTGCTCCAGCGGGCGGAGCGCCCCGTCATCCTGCACTGGCTGGGCACCGCCTTCGACCCGGCCCTGGCCGGGTACTGGGGATTCGCCGACCCCGCCGAGGCCATCGAACCCGTGGCCGCGCTGATCGCCGAGCACGCCGACGCGGTGGAGGGCATCAAGGTCTCCCTGCTCGACGCCGCCCTGGAGATCAGACTCAGACGGCTGCTCCCCGAGGGCGTGCGCCTGTACACCGGTGACGACTTCGACTACCCCGACCTGGTCCTGGGCGACGAGCACGGCCACTCCCACGCCCTGCTCGGGATCTTCGCCGCCATCGCCCCGGCCGCGGCCCGGGCGCTCGCCGCCCTGGACGAGGGCGACACCGACCGCTACCGCGCGCTGATGGACCCGACGGTCCCCCTGGCCCGGCACCTGTTCGCCGCGCCCACCTTCTACTACAAGACCGGCATCACCTTCCTGGCCTGGCTCAACGGCCACCAGAAGGGATTCCACATGGTGGGCGGCCTGCACAGCGCCCGCGACCTGCCCCACCTGGCGCAGGCCCTGCGTCTGGCCGACGCCGCCGGGGTCCTCTCCGACCCCGACCTCGCCACGGCGCGCATGCGGTCCCTGCTCCAGGTGTCGGGGGTGGACCAGTGACCACGTATCCGCCCGGCGGCGCCGCGCCGATGGTCCCCACCGCCGTGGACGTCCCCTCCGGCCTGCCCGCGGCCGTGCCCACCCCGGAGCCGGGCGACCCCCGGCTCGCGCGGCTCTCCCTCAACCAGGCCACCGTCAAGCGCTGGAGCCTGACCCAGGCCGTGGACGGGTGCCTGCGCGCCGGGCTGCCCGCCATCGGTCTGTGGCGCGAACCGGTCGCCGAGACCGGGTTGGCCAAGGCGGCGGACCTGGTGCGCCGCAGTGGGCTGCGGGTCTCGTCCTACTGCCGGGGCGGGTTCCTCACCGGCGCGGACCGGGCCGCCGCCTTGGACGACAACCGGCGGGCCGTCGACGAGGCCGCCGAACTGGGTGCGCCCTGCCTGGTCATGGTGGTGGGCGGCCTGCCGGACGGCGACCGCGACCTCGCCGGTGTGCGCGAGCGGATGGCCGAGGCCCTGGCCGAGCTGGTCCCGTACGCCCTCGAACGCGGTGTCCGCCTCGCCCTGGAGCCGCTGCACCCGGTGTTCTGCGCCGACAGGGCAGTGCTCTCCACTCTGGGGCAGGCCCTGGACCTGGCCGAGCGCTTCGATTCAGCCGCCGCGGGCGTGGTCGTGGACGCCTACCACGTGTGGTGGGACCCGCAGGTGTGGGACCAGATCGAGCGGGCCGGGGCGGGCGGGCGCATCGCCTCCTTCCAGGCCTGCGACTGGGTGGTGCCGCTGCCCGTCGAGAACCTGCTGGGCCGGGGCATGGTCGGCGACGGCCACGCCGACGTGCGGGGTCTGCGCCGGGCCGTGGACGCTGCGGGCTACGACGGCGACATCGAGGTGGAGATCTTCAACCAGCAGGTGTGGGACGCCGACGGCGACGACGTCATCGCCACGCTGGTCCGGCGCCACGTGCAGCACGTCCTGTGAGGTCCTCGGACCCTCACCGGGGCCGCCCCACCCCAGGGCGGCCCCGATCCCTCAACAGTGAAGGAGCAGTATGAACTTCGACGGAATCCTGTTCTTCCCCCTCACCCCCTTCGACTCCGGGGGAGGGGTCTCCGAGACCGTGCTGGCCGAGCATGTGGCCTCGGGCGTGGAGCACGGGGCGGGCGGAGTGTTCGCGGCGTGCGGAACCGGCGAGGTGCACGCCCTGTCGGCCTCTGAGCACGCCGCGGTGGTGCGGCGGTCGGTGGAGGTCACGGCGGGCCGCGTGCCCGCGGTGGCGGGCGCGGGCGGCAGCGTCGGTACGGCCGTCGAGCAGGCCAGGGCTGCCAGGGAGTTGGGTGCGGACGCCGTGCTGCTGCTGCCGCCCTACCTGGTGGGTGCCCCGCAGCGCGGGCTGGTGGAGTACGTGCGCACGGTGACCTCGGCCGTCGACATCCCGGTGATCGTCTACCAGCGCGGGTCGATGGCGTTCACCCCCGAGAGCGCCGCCGAGTTGGCGGGTATTCCCACCGTGGTGGGTATCAAGGACGGGCTGGGCGACCTGGGGCGTATGCACCAGATCGTCCTGGCGGTGCGGAAGGTGCGTGGTGAGGACTTCACCTTCTTCAACGGGTTGCCGACGGCGGAGCTGACGGTGGCGGCCTACCGGGGCGTGGGGGTGCCGCTGTACTCGTCGGCGGCGTTCGCGTTCGTGCCCGAGGTGGCCAACGCCTTCTACGAGGCCTTCCACGCGGGGGACCCTCTCGCGGACCGGCTGCTGTCCGAGTTCTTCGAGCCGTTGGTGCGGCTGCGTGACCGGGTGCCCGGGTACGCGGTGTCCCTGGTCAAGGCCGGAGCCCGGCTGCGCGGGGTGGACGTGGGCGGGGTGCGTGCGCCGTTCGTCGACCCCACGGACGAGGAGGTGGCGGCCCTGGGCGGGTTGATCGAGACGGGTCTGTCCCTGGTCAAGGAGGGCTGACGGTGCGTGTCACCGGGGTCGAGGCCCGTGCCTTCCGGTTGCCCCTGCACCGGGCCTGGGACGGGGGAGTGGACCGCAACGACGTGGTGGTGGTGCGGGTGGCCACCGACACGGGGTTGGTCGGAACGGGGTTCTCGTGGACCCCGCTGATCGGGGCCCGGGCGGTGGCGGCGCTGATCACCGACGACCTGGGGCCCGTCCTGGTGGGTGGTGCGGCGCACCCCTCCCGTTGGGACGAGCTGCGTTGGCACCTGCGCGAGGCGGGGACCAGCGGGCTCACCCTGATGGCCCTGGCCGGGGTGGACATCGCCCTGTGGGACCTCGCCGCCCGTGAGGCGGGGGTGAGCCTGGTCGACCTGGTGGGTCGGCGGCGTGAGTCGGTGGAGTCCTACGGCAGCGGCGTCAACCTCGACTACTCCCTGTCCGACCTGGTGGAGCAGGTGCGGGGTTGGGTCGGGGACGGTCACCGTGCGGCCAAGATGAAGGTGGGCTCGGCCGAGATCGCCCGTGACGTCGAACGTGTGGGCGCCGTACGGGAATCGTTGGGGCCGGACCGGTTGTTGATGGTGGACGCCAACCAGCGTTGGGACGTGCCCGCGGCGACGCGGGCGCTGAGCGCGCTGGAACCGTTCGATCCGTACTTCGTGGAGGAGCCCCTGCCCGCCGAGGACCTGGAGTCCCATGCCCGGCTGCGTGAGCGCACCCGGGTCGCGTTCGCGATCGGTGAGAACCTGCGCACGGCCGCCGAGTTCGAGCGGGCCGTGGACCTCGGGGTGTGCGACATCGCGCAGCCCAACGTGGTGCGGGTGGGCGGGGTGACCCCGTTCCTGCGGATCGCGGAGTCGATGGCGCGCCGCGGCGTGCCGGTGGCTCCGCACCTGTTGCCCGAGCTGTCGGGCCAGTTGGCGCTGTGCCTTCCCCGGGTGGCCATGGTCGAGGACATCGACCGTGCCTCCTTCGCCGCGCTGGGAGCGTTGGCCCGCCCCAGCGGGGTGGAGTTCGACCGTGGGACGGTGCGCGCCGACACCGGGCTCGGCCACGGCCTGGTGTTCGCCGACACGCTCACCCCGGTCGCGGCCCACTCCCCCTAGCACCGGGACCGCGACCGTTCGCCGGGGCGCCCTCCGTTCGCGGGGGCGCCCCGGCGCGCTTTTTGCCCCCGGTGGTCACTCGGCGTGCAGGGGATGGTCCTTCGGGCCCGGGTTCCGGTGGTCCTCGCAGCGCCCCACCGTGGAGGCGGGTCAGGTCCCCGGGCGTCGGATCCGCGAGGCCCGCCCCCGCGCAGGAGTACGGTCCCGACCTGAGTAGGGGTACTCAAGGGGGGTGGGGGCGGGTACCGATGTACGCGGACCCGCCCGAGCCTAGGTTCGGGACATGCCCTACCTCCTCCTCGGCCACACCGCGATGGTCCTCCACTTCCTGTTCTTCGGCTTCGTCGTCCTCGGCGGGTTCCTGGCCTGGTATCGGCCCCGGATGTTCTGGGTGCACCTGGCGGTCGCCGCCTACGCGCTGGGCATCGTGATCGTCGACTGGCCGTGCTTCCTCACCGAGATCGAGAACTGGGCCCGGCTCAACACGGGGCGCCCGGTGATGGAGTTCGGCTTCATCGACTTCTACCTGACGGACCACCTGTACCCGCGCGAGCACCTGATGACCTCGCGTTACGTGATCGCGGGCATCGTGGCCACGGCCTGGGCGGGCGCCTGGGTGCGCCACCGGCGCGCCCGGTCCCGCAGCGGGGAGCCCGCGTCTGCGGCCTGAGCGCGGTTGCGTGCCCGACCGCAGGGGGACGGTGGTGGTTTCCGGCCTGGTCCGGCCGGGGCCACCTGACCGTGCGTGTTCGCGTCGGCCCCGGCGGTGCTCACCCGTGTCCGGTGCGTGTGTCTCCCGAACACCTGAGGGCTCTTCAACGGGGGCCGCGTGCGCAGAGGGCCCACGTCGTCCGCTGTTCCCCGACACGCCTTGCGCGTCGCCGATTTGCCCCTGACACCAGTGGTAGGTCCTAGCGTGGTCGGGTGAGCCCCGCGCCAGGGGTGTGGGGGGCTCGGTCGGACCACGACGGGGAAGAGGGAACGGCGATGTCGACTCTGGGGATCATCGGAAGCGGGAACATCGGAACGGCGGTCGCGCGGCTGGCGGTCGCGGCGGACATCGACGTGGTGATCGCCAACTCGCGCGGCCCGCAGAC